>DATMYA010000057.1 GCA_035561135.1 Clostridia bacterium | reverse complement strand
TCCAGCCCACTACCGCACCGTGTTCGTTCTCCGAATGGTTGAACAACTCAGCACGGAAGACACCGCGACCGCGCTCGACCTCACACCGGACATCGTTAAGATTCGCCTGCACCGTGCCCGCGCCATGATGCGCAAGCACCTCTTCAAACGCGCAGGCCTCCGCAGCGCCGACACCTACGCGTTCCATGCCACGCGTTGCGACCGCGTTGTCGCCAACGTATTCCGTCGTATCGCGGCTTTGAGCGTTTAACGGCACAATGCGTTGAAGCCGCGTAGTGTGCTTTCGTCGCGAACCCGTACCCGACTTGATGATGTTCGCCTTGCGCCGATGACAGCTTCGGTCAATGCTGCGGCGGCGCACCTGTTAGGCTGTACAGGAGGAGACATTGACGCGCGCCGCATTGCCAGCGGCGATGAAGGTTGCAGAATGTCGAATCGCTTGCTACACTACCTCAGTACTTCTGGTCATCAGGAGCCGTACCAAGACTGTGTGTGGCCGCTTCCCGCGATCATTCCAGTCAGCCAAATAGCCCAGAACAAGGGCGCGTAGCTCAATTGGCAGAGCAACTGACTCTTAATCAGTAGGTTGAAGGTTCGATTCCTTCCGCGCTCACCATCTTTCAACAACTTACGGTCGCTGCAATCCGCTCTGCGATCCATTCATGGCCAGCCCCACAACCTTCCTGTGAGCCTGCTCCATTTCATCCGTCACAACGTCGCCATATTTCAACGTGGTTCGGATGTCGGTGTGGCGCATGAGCTTTTGTTGAACTGCAAGACCGGTGCCTACTGCATCAAGCCATGATCGGTAGGTGTGGCGGAGCGTATGAGTCCCGAACGCGCCGATGCCGGCCGCTTTCGCCGCCTTCTGGTACACGCGCCAGATCTGGTCGTAAGACCAGGGCAGCTTACCGAGCTGCGCTGGCGAAGCGAATACCCAGTCGGTCGGCGCCGGGAAATCCGTAGCTTCGTGCCACAGCTTCAGCTCACTGAGGAGTTCTTCCGCAATCGGCATCTGCTTGCCGGATTCGTCCGTCTTCACGTCATCAACGTTCTGACAAACGATCGCGCGTTCGATCTGAAGCCGACTTCCATTCCAATCGAAGTCTGCCCACTTCAGCCCCAGTGCTTCACTGATGCGAAGACCGAGCGAGACGCACAGTAGTGCGATGGTTCGAAACGGCTCTTCAAGGTGCTCGGCAAAGAGACCAAACTCCTCGACCGTTAAGCTCCTCGGCTTCTTGACCCGCTTACTACCGCCCTTGATAGACACCAGTTCCATGGGATTGCGCTGCGTCGGAACATCTCCCCGCCACATCGCGTAGTCCCATAGCAGATGCAACATGCCTCGGATGTGGACTTTGCTCTTCGGTGAAAGTGCCAGTCCAGTCAGCCAGGTTTCTACCGGCCGAGCTTGCAAATCCGTGATGATGTTCTCCTCGAACTTCGGGAGAATATGACGCCGCAGCCACACGTCGTAACTTCGACGAGTGTCGATCCTCGTCGGCATCTTCTCAATCCTGTAGCTTTCTACCAAGGATTTCACGGTCGGTGCCCCAGACTGCGTTTGTTGCTGTTTAGTGCCGTCAACGAGTTGACGGCGGTAGGGTTCTGCTGCGCGTCGAGCTGAGGCCTTCGTCGGCAGATCTGACTCGGGCCCCAGCAGCCTGGATTTCCTCGATCCGTTTTCACGCCACAGGAAATGCCAGGTTCGACTTCGCTTGTTGAATACAACACTTCCTTGTTGGTGCCGTGCTCTTTCAGTCATTCGTTCTCCCAAATGAGCACGGACGGCGGTGCTGAGTTTACCAAACGGCTTTTGCTCTCGATACCGAACACTGCGGCCATCCTTCAGCTCACGGTCGCCTGAGCACGGAGCCATTGCCCCAGCTCCGAGACCAAGAATCGCCACGTTTTGCGCGACCCAGGGCCGAGAGGATGTGCCGGTAGGACGCCCTGACGCGCCCAATGTAGGAGCGTCCTGCGGTTGATGCTCAAGAACCGAGCAGCTTCATCCGCGTCCACAAAGAATTCGGAACCGGAGGCGGGAGTAACGTTTGAACAGCTCATGTGATTTCCTCCTCATTTCCCTTCTTTGGTGGAGCGTTCGTCGAGCCACGACTCCATTGCTACTGTCGCGCTGGAGCCGTTGAAACGGCTGCCGTAGTAATTGATCGTCGTGGAAATATGCTTGTGCCAGAGCATCTTCGACAGGGTCAGATAGTCCTTCGGATGTGCCTTGAGCCACGCGAAGGCGAAGATGTCCCGAAATAGATGTGGAGTAACCCGACGCCCGCCATAGCGAATCGTCAAATCGGACACAAGGTCATCGACAAAAGTCGTGCTCATCATCCCGCCCATCGGCGCAATGAAGAGCGTGTCGAATCCCCGTCCTTTACAGAGGATTGGACGGTGCACAGACAAATACTCTTCAAGCAACCCAATGAGCGTTCGTGGCACGACGGAATGAAACGGAACTTCGGTCTTTGTCTCCTCCGGACTGAACCTTACCTGCCAGAATTCAGCCTTTGGGTTTTCAGCCTGTTCTTGACGTGCCCACTCAGGCATGTCGATTTCGCTGAATTCCTCCACGACTGCCTTGAAGAGGTTCGGCTCCGGTCCCGCGATCCTGCATTCGCGAATGTTGCGTTGTCGCCATGGAAATACAAGCAGCCACGCGATCATCAACTCTTCCATGACTAGGCGAGCGAGATGTCCCTCGCCGCGTGCCGCCTCTGATTTGCGCTTTGCATGGATCTTCGACGGAATGGATGCCAGCACATCGTACGACAAATACTTCCTGGCTTTGCGGGCTTTGACTCCTTCGTACGGTTCTATGGGAATCGTGTCGAGCAGAGCGCGAAACCAACCCAAGTCGAGCTCTTTGTGATGCGGGTGCTTTGAGACTGCCGCGAGGACAGCAGCAAGTTGCGGGACGAGTGGCCGACCCTTTATTTGCTGCTCGTTCACGCACCAGGAACTGTAGCCAGCTACGATGGGCTTCTGCAGGAGCTGCTCCAACGAGTCGATCTCGCCGAAGTTGGCGATCTTGGTTGCGTAACCGTACAGGGAACTGAAGCTCTGTTGAATGCTCTGCGCAGACACCTGACGCACCTTCGCCCGTTTCGGGCGGTCCAGCTCGAACTTCGCCGATTTCCACCGGAGGACCTCCTCGACCTGCTGTTTGAGAGGCTTTGGGAACTCCGCCAGGGGAACGCCGTACTTCTTCTTGCGAAGGAATACAAAGGGAGCGTTCTTCGTATAGCCGCAAGCAATCAGAGTGCGCCATGCCGTGTTGACCTGATACTGCGCTGTTACAAAACGCTTCCCCTGGGCAACGCTCTGCTCGATCCAGCAATTAAGATCCTCTTGGCGGACATCTTCCGGGCTCGCCTTTCGCTGCGCGAGAAACTTAATGAGTGTCAAACACTTCTTCTTCTTGCCTGCATTGACTACCGACTGCCATTCGACTGGTAGATGGGCGAACGGTTGCCAGCCGAGCTCTTCGGCTGCTTGCAGTAGCATCCGAAGATAGTTAACGTAGCTGCGAACAGATCCTTCCTTGTAGCGCAGACCTTCCAAGAAAGGTCGGAATCCTTCTCGATTCGCATGTACCAGATCAAGCGAGATCTCATCGACGGACTTCCCCAGGAAGGCGGAGATCTTTCCTGCCGTAGTACGCAGCATAGGCAACTGCGATGTTGCTTGCGTCTCAAGACAACCGAGAAGATCAGCGAGCGACTGCACTTCTGTTCGAATCGCTGCGGAATCGTCGGCATTGCGCCGAAGTCCATTTGCAATCTGCGAACCATCCTGAACAACTGCGAACGTCATATATGCATTTCCTTCGGAATGAACTTGAACTTGAACTGGTTGAATGTGCGTATAAAAGCGGAACAACTGCGCAGTCCGTACGGAGACGGCGAACCGGGCCGCAGTAAACGATTGACGGGCTGATATACCGAACCGGAGCGCATGCACGCGCATCCGATTCGGCCATCACAGCCCTTGCAGGGCCGGCTCATGCCCGCCCCTTATTGCTGGTCTTGAGAAACTCTTCGAGGTCCTGCGGGAAGAACTTCCAGCGTCCGGGGAGGTCGCGCGGCTTAAGACGGCCGGCGGTGATCCAGTTCTGGATCGCGCGGACGCACACGTCGAAGATCTGCGCGACGTCGCGGTTCGTGTACATCGGTTGAAGCGGGAGGTTCTGGAGAGCCAAGATGGCCTCCAACGTCGGGTATTTTGCTGTTGCTGAGTTCTCCACTTATTTATCCTTCTGGCCGCCGGGCACACTTCCGCGATCGCGCGCAGAGCGCGCCCTTCTGGCCGATTGAGTTGGAAACGATTGGTCGGCGGCAACGATCGAGGGCGAACCGTCTAGCGCCGTAACGCCTTCAGGTGCTGTTGCCGAACAGGTTGTTCCTGATCAGAAGATTACGGAGCGTGTGCGAAGTCCGGTATAGGGCAAACCTTGTAAGTCGTCCAAATGGTCTCCATGCCGCATTCGTCTTTCATTTCCGGCGGGCATCGGCGCCCTGGTCGCGCGATTGATTGGTCTGGTGGACCTTGCGAGCCCGGCGAAGCCAGTCTTCGGTTGCTTCGCGCAAGAACGTGGAGACGTCTTGGTCGAATTCTCGGGCCAAGGCGCTCAGTTCTTCCCACCAGGACAGCGGGATGCGGAGCGCGACCATCTTGGATGGCTCTTTCTTTGCACGTCGCAGAGACGCCGGGATGTCGTCATCATTCATCAATTTCGTTGGTTCATCGTTCATTGCATCAGTTGTCCTTTCTAGGTTGATGTTTGGTTGGTATTGGCGCATCGCGAGGGCGCGGAGCCTGCGCAAAGGAAAACCCCGGCCAGCGATGTCCGGGGCTTTGACTGCATTGTTAGGGAGATCACTCCCTATTAGGCTTAGAATGAATCAGCTCTCAAATGCGCGACGAATCGTTGATTTTCCGGGATCTATCTACCCTTTGCACCTCGCGAGGGTACGTTCACGCTTTGGCTTATCTTTGCTTTCGAGACAGCGTCATCATGTATGCCGATGAGATGGGCTCCGCGGACATGGAACGTCTATTCTCGCCGGACCATCTGATTCGCACGGAGACTTCGACATTGATCGGCCTGATGGTGCAGCAGGAGATCGACTGGTCATTGCCCGATTCCGGAACCGTTCAGCACTACATCGACGAAACTGAGAAGCTGCTTAAGGAATTCCATCAGAGCATGCTGCAGCCTGCATTTGAGGATTTGCGGGCCGTAATTGAATCGGGAGAAAAGACGAACCCTTTTGAGAAGGGCTTACACCTTCGCGAGCCGATCTTTTATGGCGGTGAGTCCGCTTATTCCTTCCAGTTCCGTGACCTCTCCGTACCTAAGTACCAAGCTGATAATCCATGGCTTGAGAGGCACAAAGGCTTCACGATTGAGACTGCTCGCGATGTAGTGCATGCCATCATCCAGTCTCAGAACAACAAGTTCACTGATATTGTTGATAATCTTGCGCAGCGCCGCCCGGAGCAGTGGACGTTCTTACCCTGCCATCTTTTCAGTACCGACGAGATCGCAAAGACTCTCCGCGTAGATTTCAGCGTCGTCGAGAGAGTCATAAACGCCTTCTTGCTCCCGGCCAGCAATCGAAACGTGGCGTTTCGCGCGATCCATGACTTCAACGTGGTTTCTGCACTACCCATTATTCCTGTCGGCGATGGTCGTTTGCTTCTACTCGAGCAATACACCCTACAACAATCGCTCTACGAGTCGCCGTTTTACTGGATGTGCGATGACCGAGACTACCGCGACACCGCGTTGAGGAATAGAGGCAGATTTGTCGAAGCCTTCTCGCAGGCGCGGCTCGAGTCAGTGCTTGGAAAAGGAGCTGTGTTCTCGAACGTCAGAATCCCCGAAGCCAAGGGAAAAGATGCGGGTGAGATCGACACACTAGTCCTATTCGCGGATCGTGCCATCGTAGTGCAGGCGAAGGCAAAGCGCCTGACCTTGGAAGCGCGAAAAGGCAATGACAACCTGATCCGCGACGACTTCAAGAAGAGTGTTCAGGACTCGTATGACCAGGCGTTTGCCTGTGCCGAGATGCTTGCCGGTGGGGAGCGAACATTCCTTGCAAGTGATGGCAACAAGATAGAAGTCCCGCGAAAGCTCAAGAAGATATATCTTCTCTGCGCCGTCTCGGACCATTATCCGGCGCTGAGCTTTCAAGCATGGCAGTTCCTGAAGCACGAACCAAATCCCATTATCCAGCCTCCGTTCGTGCTCGACATCTTTACATTGGACACGATGGCGGAGATGCTCGACACTCCCCTCTACTTCCTGAGCTATATCGACAGACGGGCCAACTACCAGGAGAAAGTCCTCGCCGGCCACGAACTGACTATCTTGTCTTACCACCTCAAACGGAACCTCTGGTTTGATAAGAAACTCGATCTAATTCAACTTGGCGATGATCTGACCGCAGATCTAGATGTTGCGATGATGGTCAGACGGGAAGCAGCTTCCGGCAAGCGTACGCCAGATGGGATATTGACCCGGATCAAAGGCACCAGAGTGGGAGAGATCCTTAAGGCAATTGAATCCAGGCCCAATCCCGGAACGATCAATCTTGGCTTTGCTCTCCTCTGCGTAGCCGAGGAGGCGGTTGTCAACATAAGTACCGCCATCGACAGAATGGCCAGGCAATCGGCGCTCGACGGGCGCCACCACGATCTCACAGTGCCAATGGGGGAAAGCGGTGAGGGGCTCACCGTGCATTGCAATATGGACCCCATCGACGTTGCAGGTCCGAAGCTTGAAAGGCACTGCCTGTTGCGCAAGTACAAAGCCCAGGCGGTTCGCTGGCATGGTATCAGCATCGCGCCGGACGCGTCACTACGATTTGGTCTAGAGCTTGATTTTGCGTGGCAGAAAGATAAGAGAATGGATCAGATCGTTAGCGCATATCCAAGAACCGGTTCGCACATTAGTTTGAAAGCACCCGACGGTCGCGGACAAAAGATCGGCCGAAATGACCCCTGTCCCTGCGGGAGCGGACGAAAGTTCAAGAAGTGCTGTTTGCTTTGATGGCCACCCGCAAACAGCTAAACGGCGACCAACTCGGCGAGCTTAGACGCGACGATTGCCATCGGATTTTCCGCAGTACTCAGGCCGCTCCGCGATGCAAGCATGGGGCTAACGTCACGGAGAGCTTCGTAGGTTGTGCCGTGCACGACGGGAACGAGCTGGTCACGCGCTAGGAGCACCGATAACTCTTTGTCCGCGATACTCTCGCCTTGGAGACGGAGCAGCAGCGCAGGGGTGACCAGCACGATACCGACTCGCGACTTCGCCAATCCTTTGTCAATTTCGCGGAGCAATTGTGTGCCTAGGCGGACATCCACCTCGCTGAACCAGACCGAGACACCGCGTGACTGGAGTTGATCGTACAGGTCCTTAGCCGCCCCTGCCCGGTCATCCCACGCATGGCAGAGAAAGAAGTCCCTACGTTCAGGCACGAGCACAAGCTTTTCGACGGTTTCGCGGATAGGCGTGAGTGCGCTCACTTCGGCGGGCGTGTACAACACGGTCGAACCAGGTCGCGACCATCTCGCCCTTATTCTGCCGCCGGACCCTCCGCTGCTACTCCCCGACGAAGAGTAGGACGGGGACGAGTAGGAACTGTAGCTGGTGTAGCTCGTGTAGCCGCCGTAGCGGCCATAGCGGCCACCGCATGCAGGGCAGGCCGCTGCACCGCTTGCCGTGCGATGGCCGTATGTGGGTGCTGTGCATCTAGCCATGTTGCTGATGATATCGGATACTCTCGCCGCTCTCAATCTCGACGTATTCATCATCCGCAATCCATCTGCAATCCATTCCGCATAACCTGTGCCGCTTTTCGTGTACTTTCGTTGCCGTCCGTGCTCTGCAAGTACTTAAAACTACGAGTGAGCGCGGATTCGATTCCTTCCGCGCTCACCATCCTTAAGAAAATAAAAATAAGCAAAATAGCCGTACTCCAGCACTTCATCAGAGTAGCTTAACCGCCGACTCGTGTCAGCGCTGTGACAGCAACAGAACAGGATTAGGCTCTTATATCCCTCAACCTCCCGGCTGCGTCTGGGGAAATGACGATCCTCTATTCCCTGCTACGCGCATTGCGCTGGGAGCGACTCGCCAGTTTGAATCATCAGGTCTGGAACGGGAGCACTGGAGTACAGCATCGCCCATTCGCACGATTTTCCGCGAAGCCTTCGCCAAGGCTGGATTGGGCAGACGGCGAACACAGCCCAGGACAAGCTGCCGTATTTCAATCCGCACAGCTTTAGGAACACGCTTGTCCGACTCGGCCAGGATGTCTGCACTTCGGCCCGAACAGTTCAAGGCGTGGAGCCAAAACCTCGGGCACGAGCTACGCTTTTGGTGTTGAGCGAACAAACGGCGGAGGAGCACATCATAAAGTCCTCTGCCAGCGGCAGGAAAAGGATCTTCATCGAAGTTTTGCCCGGCGGCGGCCATCGCCTCGAGATCATCGGCTTGGCATGGCTCTTGGCTTGACGCGCCGCCGTGGTACCATCCTGTCGCCCTCGCGAGATTCTTGCGACCACATCCTCAGCAGACATTGGGGAACGCCGGGTCAGCAATTCGATCAATTGGAACGCATGGGAGTCAGTGGGTAGTCCGCCGATCTCCACACCATCACCCAATCTTTTCCGATCTGAGTATCGACAATGAGCCGTGCTTCGTCCGGCGCGATATGAACGGCTGGTACGGACCGTTCGAGCCCACATGCATAGAGCGCTTCGAGATTGAGCCAGCGACGTGTTGGAACAGCCGATTCAAGCATCACGCTTGCCAACTCGCGACGATCCGCTTGAACTACTGGAAAGAGAATTACAGGGTGAGCGCCACCTGCACGCGCTCGTACCTTTTCACCAACACCTGTAAGCCGCACCGCCGTTTCCGGCGGCTTGAGCTGCAACGAACCTTTGGATTATGCGACAGGAGAGGATATCAAGCACTTGCAGGCTGGATCTCGCCTTGCGCGCCGCACATACGTACTCCTCAAAAGTTTTTGGACGACTTCAGAACAGGAGAACTGGAACCTGGCTTCAGGAATTCGTCAAACCAAGAAAACACGCGCTGCCACATGTCGCGAATATTAGCGGGCGATTCAATCGTGTGCCCCTCACCCCAATACCGAACAAATCTAGCTCGTTTGTTTAGGCGGTACATCCCAGAGAAGAATTCTTCCCCTTGCCCTATAGAAACATAATCCATGTCTCCTTGAATGATCATCAGTGGCGTTTGGACCCGATCAAGGAAGAATACTGGGCTGTTTCGGAGATATCGCCAAAGATTGTCCCAAGGGTGGGTTCCCATCCGTGTTTGCTGGGTCTCCGACATCAACTCCATGAACAGATTTTCATGAGGTCTTTCCGAGTACCGATCCCGGGCTTCAAATTGAGAATATAGGCTAAACAGGTCAGAATACCCAGCAAGCGTGATAGCGGCTTTGAATCGCGTCGTCTGGGTGACTAATGCATATGTGCTGTACCCTCCATAGCTCTGTCCCATAACCCCGAGTCGCTCTGGGTCAGCTATGCCCAGCTCTACAACTTTATCTACCGCCGGAAGTACCCCCTTGGGAATGTCCATGAACGGATCACTTCCTTGACCTGTGGGCTGTAATGGCATGCTCGGAATCAGGACGGCATACCCATGGGAGGTGAGTAGGTTGAGATTGAGGGACGTAGGACTGCTCTTGCTCCAGCCCTTGATGCTCCTTTGGATACTACCGGCGTATACCCATGCAATCAGTGGATATTTCTCTCCCTTTTTATAGCCAACTGGCAGGAGCAGCAAGGCCTTTGAATCTTGCCCGTCGTTCGCGCGATATTCAATCAACAGGCGCTCTGAATTCGCAATGTCCTTCAGGTGCTCGTTGAGTGCCATACGCCGCTCGAATTGCTTACCGCCGCTATCTGCTGTCCAGACGAATGAACCTTCCGACTCTTCTGCCTTGAACACCGCAATGTCATTAAGCAAGCTGTACTGCAAAAGGGTGGCTTCCGTACTCGGGCGCACAAACGAAGTAGCTCTCCCGGATGGATTACTGAGATCCACGCGGTAGAACTCATTGGAACCGGCGACTACAACAATATCTTTAACTATGTTGCATCGTAGGTATTGTTCATCTGGCCACGCGATTGTTTTCACATCACCGAGGCTGGGAACTGCGTCCCTTGGTCCTGTTTGAAGGTCAATTACCCACAGTTTCCCTGAGGCGATGCCACTCACTGTGTTGAAATCGCTCGTCGCAAACAAGCTTGTGGGCACAGTCTTCATGATAGATGTGATGTTACGGGGCGCAATTGCATTACCCGTATTGAACAACCACCAATCAAACCTGCTCTCTTCATTTTCAGCGTGAATTGGGGAAGCACGTAGGACGAGTTGACCGTTGCCAGTCCAGCTGAGGTCGGACACTGTCAGTCCTGGTGTTGACAATTTCTGCGACTCGCCAGTCCCAGCTGTGACAAGAAAGGGCGTTCCAGCATCCACCTCAGTAGGACTGCTCTTGCCAATCACGCCAAACGTCTTGCCATCAGGCGACCAAGAATGCGGGTTGGTTTCATGGAAGTTGGGAAATATCGGGTCGTAGACGCCGTCAATCCAACGGAACTGAGGCGTGGGCCTAAATTCCACAATGCCCAGACGCGATCGCCTCTGATAGACCCTTTTGAGCAACCGCTTCGGATCGGGGAGCATAGATCCAGCTTCCGCAATAACAGCTGCACGCCCACCCTGCGGTGACGGGATGATGTTGGAGAACGTGCCGTCAGCGAGCTTCCTCGCGATGCCAGTAGTGACATCCAGCAACAGAAGCTTGCCTCCTGAAACTCTCTGGATTGGGGTGTCGATGCCACTCTCTAAGACGCTCGCAGTCGCATCTATTCCTTTCGGGGCCTTAGGCCATTCACGTAATGCAATCCTGGGTGTCCGCAGGTCCGCCTCAAAGGAGGGGTCAAGCTCTCCTTTCGCCAGAACCGGACATAAGATCTCAGTGTTACTAACCCAAACAACGGCGTTATACGATCCGTAGCCTAAAGCGCCTGCTTCGAGTTGCACTCCTTCTTCAGTCAAGCGTTTGAGTTTGCCCGAATCCTTTTCCCACACATACAGTCGCGCATTGTCTCCGCCCTTCGTGGACATCAATGCGATCTTCTTGCTGTCGGGGGACCACACCGGGTTCCAGTAACCGGTACCATCAACTTTTCCGTTTGTTACATTTTGAGGTTCGCCACCCCTTCGGGGGATGAGCCAAATGTCTGCATGGTCATTTTCCCAAAGGTAGTCTTTCTTGTAGGTTTCGGCCTTGGTCCGGGCACGTTTGACGACCACGGCAATCCACTCACCGTTCGGAGATACAACCGCGTTGCCAAACTGCTCTATTGTGAACAGGTCATCGACTGTCATCGGCCTTTGAGTTTGGGAGCAAACCGGTAGCCTAAGAAAGAGAACGAAAAGTCCGAGGAAAACTGACACAACTCTGCTGCTTAATGTCATCACAAGCCCTCGCTAGACAGCTTTTGAACATGAACCGTCGATGGAAAATTTCAAACTTGGATTGCTGGCTTGGAACGCGGCTCTCCCGCGGCGGCGGTGGTCACTTGATGGGGAATCAGGTGGAGTGCACCTGGTTCCCCATCAGGCCTTAGTGCCTGAGCCTGACAATCAGAACTGCAGCTTTAAAGCCAACTGAATGGATCGGGGCCCACCAATCTGATACAGAGGACTAAAGCCCCCGTTGATTCCACCTGCACCGAGGCTTGCTGCTAGTGTTTGTGTCGAACGTCCGAACAGGCCACTCGTGAGGCTCGTTCTAGGATCAGCAAAGTTCGGATGGTTGAATAGATTGAAGAAGTCGGAGCGGAATTGCAGCTTCACTCTTTCATTAATTGCAAACTGCCGTCGAAGTGTGAAGTCAATCTGATTGGCCGCAAAACCTCTAACCCCATTCCTCCCTAGGTTTCCTTGCCTACCAGCGGGTGGTGTGGTAAACGCTGCCTTATTAAGGCGCCATCCACCAGGAGCACTCGGATCGGAAATCTTGAAGGGGACACCCGGTACGACGTCCGGGCGGATGTTCTCATACCCTCCTCCCATCATTGCGAAACTTCTGGCAACGATGTTGATCGGCGGAGCTGAGCGCGCCTGGAGTATGGTGTCTATCGACCAACTTCCAAGTAATCCGCGCAACAAGGGATTTTGAGACCAACTCGGGATGTCATAACTGACTGCGCCACTGAATGTGTGTTTTACGTCGAAATTCGACGGCCCCCGGGCCCGCGAAGAGAAGTCAAGCGCGTCGTCGGAAGCGTCGTCCAAGGCCTTGGCCCAAGTATAGGAGGCTAACACTTGGAGCCCCCGACTCATTCGCCTGTTGTACTGTAACTGGAGGGCGTTGTAGTCGGATGTGGCCCCATTTCGGATTGCCCAGACAGACATGAAGTCCGGATTCGGCATGACTATGTACTGGAACTTCAAAAGGCGGCGTCCAACTGAACCTACATATCCGGCGGTAATTCCCTGATTAGTCCCAAGCGACTGTTCAAAGGTGACATTCCACTGCATGCTGCGTGGCAGTTCCAAATCTGGATCGTTCACGCCCATGAAGTTGATTGGAGGATCGGTTGACAATGATGGCGGTGCCGCGACCGCATCCGACAACGGGAACGTCGAGGGGCCGACGGATATTTCCGTTAGGTACGGAAAGAGCATCGCCAAGTCGGTACGCGAGCTACCCAAATCGTAAAACAAACCAACTCCGCCTCGGATTGCGTTCTGCCATTTGTTCGACTTGGAAAGACGGTAAGACACGCCAAAGCGGGGGGCTATATTCCCATATTTAGTTTTGTATAGCGGGGTCCCGGCAGGCGCCAACTTCATTGTTGCTGGATCCGCAAGACCGTTCACCGTGTAGAGCGGCTTTCCGTCACCAATGGGAGGCGGATTAATCTCCCACCGCACTCCATAGGTAAACGTCAAGTTCGAAGCGGCCTGCCAAGTGTCCTGCGCAAAAGCGGAGTAGTTGCTATAGATCAGACCGAAAGGATCGCTACGGTCGATATAGGAAAACGAAGTCACTCCATTGACTGCCGTAGCGAAATCATCGAAGTATGTACTCTGACTGTACTTGCGAGGTCCGAAGAAGGGCATCAGCCGGCGGTAGTCAAACCCAAATTTCAGTTGGTGTGAGCCGACCGTCGCACTGAGTGTGTCGATGATATTGAATTGACGTGTCCTATTCAGTACATTCGCGCCAGTTTGCCATGCGCTCCCAGAGCTGAGGAAATAGACATTCATCGATCCCTCTGCCGGCGAAGTGAAGGTCGGGTAAATAAGGCTGGCCGAAATTGGCACGGCACCACCGAAGGTATCCGCAAAGATTGCACTACCCGCGCTTGACTTGCTCCAATTGAAGCGTAGATCGTTTGTCATTGCCGACGACACTTTGGACGTTGCACCTAGGGTCAAGGTGTGAGTTCGATAGGTGGTCGGCATACTTGTACTTAAAGTGAGGCCAGATGATCCGCGACTGGTCTGGTCCGACTTTGAATAGTTGTAGCGCCCAAAAAGCGTGACTTGACTGCTCGGCGTGTAGTCCAGCCGGAGGCTAGTTGCATCTAAATTTGATGGTTCCGAATAACTGCCGGTGAACTCCGCTGCCCCTCCGCCTAGTTCGGCTCCGTTCGGCATTGGGAATGCATTAAACAAATCCTTGATTACTCCCCCAGCTGCCGCGCGGACTTGGGCCGAAGGTACCTGGATTGTTTTCGATTTTGGTTGCCGTAATCGTAGACTTTCGTGTGAGAAGAAGAAAAAGGCTTTATCACGCACAAGCGGGCCGCCCAGCGTGCCGCCAAAATCATTTTGTCGCAATGCTGGCTTCTTGCCTTCAGACGCTTTCGCGAACCAGTCCCTTGCATCCAGAACGTCATTCCGGAAGAACTCAAACAAACTTCCATGGAATTCACTGGTCCCAGAGCGCGTGACCATCGAGATTTGCGCGCCGGGTACACGACCGAATTCCGGAGCGACGTTTGAAGTCTGAATTCGAAATTCCTGCAGGGCATCAATAGATGCTAATGAACTTGTGCCACCGCTCGCTCCTACAGCTGCCTGAGTACCTGCCGCTGACTGGCCGAGCGACATTCCTGCGCTGACACCAACATTTGCGGCAACTCCATCCACCATGAAGTAATTTGAATCAGTGCGCTGACCATTGACACTGAACTGACCCTGAGAATTAAAGTCGGTTTTTGCCAGCACCACACCCGGGGTGAGCTGGAATAGGGTGTTGACGCTCCGCCCATTAAGTGGCATGTTCTGAACGAATCGTGAGTCAACAACGGTCGCTACGGAGGAGGTAGTCTCCACTAATTGCGCTTCGGCAGTCACAGTAATCGACTCCGAAGCGGCTCCAATGTCCAAAGTGAAGTTCCGGCTTACCACGTCCTGAACATTTAAGATCAAGTTAGTAACCGCAACCTGCTTGAAGCCCTGCTTCATTACGGTCATGCGATAGCGGCCAGGTTTGATAGAGGAGGCGACGTAAATCCCGGCGGCATTCGTGACCATCGCGGTCTTGACATTCGTGTCGGAGTTTGTGAGTTGCACCTGGACACCGGAGATAACTGCTCCGCTCCTGTCCATGACGGTACCGGACAGGGTCGCAGTTTCTGTTTGCGCACAGGCAACGCCAGCCAATGCGAGCAGGAGAACAATATAAGTAGCGTATCGCACAGATACCGGAACATCCTTCATACAGAACATCCCCCTTAACCGAGTATCCAACGAAAATCCGGAGATCTGCCCACTGCCTCGAAAATAAAAATGCCGGGCGGAAATCTCGCTCGGCAACACCATTTGTTTAGCTACCTTATTATGGATGATTCGCGGCGGTCCCGAGGAACGCACTGAGCAGAGGTTTACCACTTGGCCGAACATTCGACTTCTCATTCGGCTCAGTAGTTACGAAGACGGAATCGATTGAGGCCAGGATCTTAGTATCCGTTGTAGTGAATACCCAGCGCTTCTGAACGTGATCATCCTTGGCTAAGGCACCAAGGCTCTTGATGCGTTGCGGTGCGCCGTCGCGCTTGCCCCATACATAAAATGTGGTTTTACCGTTATCGGATTGCTTGCCGCTGAGATCGTACGCATAAAAGATGAGAGACTTACCTTCTGTATAGAACATGCGGCCGAACGCTGGGCTGGTCTTGCCCCTGGTATCTGTGTCGTAGACGTCAATGATATGAAGATTGCGGGCCGCAATAAGATCCCGTATCTCGCGGCCACCCAGCGATAAGACTTGGCGCTCGCGTTCGAAAGTGGCTGCCTGGTCCGCCAGTTTCTTGTTCAGGCTTTGGATCTCGCTTTGTTGCAGAAGGGCTATGGCGCTAGCGGTGTCCTGCTTAAACCGCAGCTCGGCCAATTGCGTTTCCGCCCCGAGCTGAATGGTACGCGCCGCATCGAGTTGCTGTTTGACTTTGTTGACAACCTGAGCCGCGTTGGCATTGCTCTGCTCTAACGCCGTAGCCTTGCGCTCCTGCGCGAGCAATTCCTGCTGTAAGCGGGCATGCGTGAGGCGCGCTTCCGCGAGTTGCTGCATAAGTTCTGACTGAGAAGCCCCCGGCGCGCTCGGCACAGGGGAGAGCACTGGAACCTCAACCCTTACCATTTGCACGGATGACACAGGTTTCGAGCCCAGCCAATCCTCAAAGAAAAGTCCCGTACCGATGCAGAACATGAGACTGCCGACGACGAGAAAACTCCAACCCCGCCGAACAGGCCAAGTTGATGTGGTGCTCAGCTCTGGCGAGGATGGCGTCCTTGCTTTACGAGTAAAATGCGCTCCTTCCTTGGTCAGGGCCCTCAATATTGCATCGCGACCACGGAGGTCCGCATCGCGACCGCGGTAGATTACAAATCCCGGACGTTCCGGCAACCACTGAGCATGAATTTCCGCCATGTCGGCGAAAGTACCGCGGCAGCTGACGCACTCCTCAAGGTGCGCTTTTAGAGCCTGTGAATCCTCAGTACTGATATTTCCCGCCGATGCTGCCACGCACAATTCTTCAAATTCTTCGTGGTTCAAGACTTGCCACCTCCACTCTGAGCTCGGCCTTTTCCGACGACTTTACGGAATCCTCTGCGCCCTGAGTGCCGATAAATTCTCTCATTTTCACTAAGCCGCGATAATAATGATGTCGCACAGCCGCTAGCGTTTCGCCCGCTTTTGCTGCAGCCTCTTCTATTGTGAGGCCCTGGAAGTAGATGAGTTCAATCGCCTCTTGTTGTTGCTCGTTAAGTGAACTTAGCGCACGCCGGACGACATGCCCGGCTTCATCGCTCGATAGCCCCTGGATACGTAGAGAACTGCCGGCCAAGTGAAATGGATCAACCTCTGCTAACCCTTCGTTCGTGTAAAAATGGCGTTGCTCAAGATAGCGCCGTTGGTTGATGCTGCGGCTGTAAGTGAATTGCAATAGCCACGTCTTAAGTGTCCCGCGCGCAGAATCAAATTGTGCCGCCTTCCTGTAAATCTCTACGAAGATTGATTGGGTTACGTCATCCGCCTCGCATTCATTCTTAACGATTCGTAATGCGATGCTGAAGACTAGACGCCTGTAGCGGTCAACAATCACAGCGAGCGCATCGTCATTACCGGCTGTCAGTTGCGCGAGCAGGTCGGAATCACCGGCCTTCTGAAGGTCGTCCCAAGACAACTTGGGCGAACCGGGATCGCACAGCAGTGACATGCTCAACTCCGACTACTCAGGATAGCGACATAGTACCTCGCTACTTTGCGAGCACAACTCAATTCGGTGAATTAAAGCCACAAATATTTACGGCTGTCGGTGGGATTCATTCGCCATTTCGGTTGGAACTGTTTATGAAACGAAAAAAGATTGTGGCTCCGTAGAGGGTTGCGGTTCGGGAGCCCCTCCGATACGCTTGCTGCCGTTCAAATTTGTAATCTATTTCAACACTCGAGTTCGCATAGCGAGAGAACTCAAATTCACGTGGAGCACTTAATGAGCAGTCATCGAGTGGCGTTTGCAACAAGTGCGCTGTTTGTAGCGTTGTTCAGCGGTGTAGCCCTTCACGCACAGGCTGGTTCTGCTCGTACCAAGGAACCAGTGTCCGCAACCAACACACAGACTCAATGGCCGAAGCTTAAGTGTGAAAAGTATAAGCTGACGAATGGTTTGGAGGTGATCCTTTCCGAAGATCATCGCCTGCCGCTGGTAGCGGTAAACGTGTGGTACCACGTTGGACCGGCTAACGAGCGTGCGGGACGCACAGGATTCGCACACCTGTTCGAGCACATGATGTTCCAAGGATCACGGAACGTCGGCGAAAAAGCTCATATTCGCTTCCTGGAAGCCGCCGGCGCAAGCGACATCAACGGTACGACGGAATTCGACCGCACCAATTACTTCGAAACCTTACCGTCCAATCAACTTGAGCTGGCCCTCTGGTTGGAGAGCGACCGAATGGGGTTCCTATTGCCGACCCTTGATGCGGCTAAGCTGGAAAACCAACGCGATGTCGTCCGAAATGAGCGGCGCGAAAGTGTAGAGAATCGCCCGTACGGCCTCGCCGAGGAGGTCGTATTCCAGGAATTGTTTCCGAAAGGACATCCTTACCACGCCGCCGTGATAGGGTCTCACGCTGATATCGAAGCCGCAAGACTCGATGATGTTCGCGAATTCTTCAGGCAGTACTACGCACCAAACAATACGAGTGTTGCCATAGTTGGCGATTTCAATCCTGTTCAGGCAAAGGCCTTGGTCGAGAAATACTTCGGTCCTCTTCCTTCTGGCCCACCTGTACCAATGCTTGCAGCCACAACTGCGACCGTCACGAAAGAACGTCGATCAACTGTAACGGACACGATCGAGCTTCCTAAGGTTTACATTGCGTGGATCACAGATCCGATCTTCAAGCCTGGAGACGCAGACGCCGATTTGCTTGCCAAGATACTCGGAGGCGGGAAGTCCAGCCGTCTCTATGAGCGGCTCGTGTATGACAAGCAGATTGCGCAGGATGTACAGGCTTACCACTACTCTCTGGTGCTCGGTGGTGTATTTTGGATTGAAGCGACAGCGAAACCGGGCATTAAGCCCGATGAACTCGAGGCGGAAATCAACGCGGAATTAGAGGCTGTCAAGAGAGACGGCGTTACCGCGGATGAACTGACACGAGCCCGGAACTTAATCCAGTCAAACATTATCCGCCGCTTACAGACTCTCGGTGGTTTCGGCGGAGTCGCCGACCGTCTTAATCGGTACAACCACTTCCTCGGAAAGCCTGAGTATTTGCAGGAGGACCTCGCGCGATACGAGAAAGTGACCACGAGCTCTGTGCATGACATGTTGAGGGTAAAATTAGGCGCAAACCAGCACGTGGTCGTGTTTGCCGTCAACGGACCCAAGAAAGTCGATGATGTGCCGAAGTCGGCCGCGGATAAGGCAATTCCTAAGATTACAGATGTGAACATCCCCGATCAGGAGTGGCGCCGCATACCACCGCCCGCAGGGCCGGCATCGAAGATCGTGCTGCCAATTCCTATTCAGTTCAAGCTCAACAATGGCCTGACGGTGCTTTTTTCGGAACAGCACAACTTGCCAATCGTTTCAGCAAGACTGGTTTCGTTGTCCGGCAGCGATGTGAATCCGGCCAATCGGCCAGGGCTATCGTCGTTCACCACTGACATGCTCGACGAAGGTACGGCGAGTCGATCGACGCTGAAACTCGCCAACGATTTGGCCCAGATTGGAGCAACGCTGGCGACAGAAGCCAGCAGCGACGATTCGAGCTTGATAATCAGTTCGCTAAAGCGCAACGTGAGCGAGGCTTTTGATGTACTGTCGGACGTTGCATTGCACCCCGCCTTCGACCCTAAAGAAATAGAACGTGTTCGAAAACAGCGGATCGCAACTCTTACTCAGATGAACGATGAACCTGGAGACGTTGCCGACCGCGTGTTCAGCCGTGTCGTCTACGGGGACAAGCACCCATACGGTTACCTTGAGATCGGAACTGAGGAGGGAAACAAGTCCATCACTCGTGACGAATTGATCGGATTCTGGAAAACTGGTTACGTTCCCTCGAACTCAGCTCTTGTAGTTGCGGGCGATATGACCTTTTCTGAGGTGAAATCGCTAGCGGAGAAATATCTGGGGCAATGGCAAGGAACGGGTAAATACGAGGGCCCACCTGCATTTTCCAGCAAGACTAGGCGTACCGTTTTTGTGGTTGACAAGCCCGACTCGCCACAGACGCAATTGCGCATTGGCACGGTGGGAGTCTCGCACAGCAGTCCCGACTACGTCGGTCTGCGCGTGATGAACATGGCTCTTGGCGGTGCCTTCTCAAGCCGAATCAACATGAACCTTCGCGAGAAACATGGATATTCCTACGGCGCTTTCTCGCGTTTCGTATTCAGGCGAGGATCTGGTCCGTTCGTCATCAACACAGGTGTGCGTGGCGACACGACAGGCGATTCCGTTCGCGAGATCTTCAATGAAATTGAAGAGATCAGGAAGTCACCGTTCAGCGAGGCTGAATTGACGCTGGCCAAGGCTGCGTTAGCACGTTCGCTTCCGGCACTGTTCGAAACCACTGAACAGACGACACGCGCCACTTCTCGACTGTTCGATTACGAACTTCCGCTGGATTTCTATCGTGCATTGCCAGGGAAAGTCGACAGGGTAGACGCCGCCGAGTTGCAAGAGCTTGCAGTTAAGTATCTTGTCCCGGAGAACCTGATTGTTGTAGCGGTTGGGGACCAATCAAAAATCGAACAACAGCTCAGTAAACTAGAGCTTGGCGTAGTCACGGTTCTAAATTCGCAGGGGGTGGCAGCCAAGTAATGGTCCCCCGGCAGTTGGCAGCCCGATTGGCAGCGGAACGGGATGGCGAAGGAATGGCGCGGAGAGGCGCGCGGGACCAGCGTTGAAATGCATGAACGGACGCCGAGGACTGTAGTCTAGTTATTGCTATTCCATCGCGCAGAGAGACGCAATCGCACTGCTTAAAGCCAGGATCGTTGCGCGTAGGGCAGTTCTCTTTCCGTCAGTGAACGCCGCGCGCTGTTGAACCGGCGAACCGCTGCGCCCCTCCGGCGAGTTGGCCGAACTTCTCTCGGCGCTCACCCTCACATACGGCGTCACGCTTGCGGCTTCGCACCTGCCAACCAGGGTGCGGATACCCGCCTCAGCCATTTTCCGGGCACAGCAATATCCAGCATACCGTCGGCTATACCGCTGGGAAGGTTCAATCATTTGGGAAATTTTTCTTCGTTTGCTTCAGTTGTTCAATCGTGCGCTTGGCTCGGTCTGCCTGCGGGCCATTCGGCGCCTTATCGACAAACTCCTGAAGTGAACTGATGGCCTTCACTGTGTCCCCCTGCCTGACATAGATGTTCGCTAGGAGGAACGGCATTTCCGGAATGTGACTCCAGTCCTTTCCAAGAGCCATCTTCGCGGCTTTCTCAGCGACGTCTGTGTGCCCTGTATCGAGCTGGATTCGCGCCATCTCAAAGAATGGTTCGCCCCTGTCAGGCTGCGCCTTGGCGGCCAAAGCCAGGGTCTTGGCAGCGCCGTTGTAGTCTTTTTTCCGGGCTTGAACACGGGCCAAATTAAGGTAAGAGTAGAGATACTTCGGATCCTTCGCCAACGCCGTCTCAAAAGAGTTCTGCGCCGCGTCCAACTCTCCGACACGCTCCTGGCAGAGTCCGCTCTCCAGGTAAGCAAGCACAAAATCCGGCGCGATCTCGGTTGCCTTCCTGCCGTGATCAAGTGCTCCTTTGCAGTCGCCTTTCAATCGCGATTCCCGGGCCTTCTGCAGTTCCTTGCGGGCACCATCCGGGGCGGCCAGAAAGCGGACTGAAACGAGTGGGTCATCCAGTGATGGTGCAGTATCTGCCGGTGCTGAGTTCGGGTCAGCGTGCAGGGTGAGGCTGATGGTGCGCGATGAAGATCCGTAGAGCTCTACCGGGTAATCCTCAGGAGTGAAGCCGGGTAGGGTCACGCGTACCAGGTAGCTTCCTTCCGGAAGACCGCGCCATAGAACTTCACCGCGTGAATTCGCATAAGCGTGTTCCCAAGGCATATCGCCTTTGAATAGTTCAACACGGGCGAGCCCGGAAAAATCGCCTCCGTAAGCGAGCCTCACCCGGACCTGCAATTCATTCCCAAACTGCGCGAAGCTTGCGGTGCTTGCAACGATCAGTATCAAGAGAGCAGTAGTTATGCGCTTCATCTCCAATTCCTCCTCGCACTGCTGTGAAGAATGCCGGTTCTGCGATTACGTTAGCGACCACAAAAATGGGCCGGCTTTCGCCGGCCCAAAGCACATCAATTCTTAGAAGTTGAAGCGAAAACCAAGCCGCACCGCGACTGGGGACTGGAACAAGTCGCCCTTGTTGTAACGCGGGTCAACAACTGTTCCACCCGAGATGGTGTTGGCCGCGTCAATCGTCGCCTTCCAGTCGAAACCCTGCTGCAAGAACTTGTTCACGTTTGCAAGGTTGGAAGCGTCATTCATGCCTGCGTACGGCAGGTTGACGCTGGCCCGGTTGTAAAGGCGATATCGGTGAATCTCCGTAGCTTGGTTGAATAGGTTTGTGACGTTCACGCTGAATTCGACCGACTTCGATTCGTTCTTAAACGGCTTGAACGTCTGGCGGAGGAACACGTCGGTCTGCGTAAACCAGGGCAGTCGACCCATATCGCCGCGGTTGTTGACCATCATCTCAGCGCTGTTGAAGGTTGCTTCGGTTGTGATCGGCGTACCGCTCAGAGCCTGGAAGAAAAAGCCGATTGCCGGCAGCCTCTTGGGCATCTGATATTGGCCGTTCATCTTGATCTGATGCGGACGGTCAGTGTTCAGCGGACCATCAACTAATTTCCCGCTGGCATCATAGTTCAGGAACCATAGGTCGAAGTAACGAGCGACGTTCGGGTCGGTACGGCCCTGACCGACGCCGTTTGCAGTGTCTTCGTCAGAGCTGGCCAGACCGGAGTAGTTGCCCCGCAGGCGCGAGTAGGTATAGCTCGCGTCAAGTGTCCAGTTGTTTGAATACGGCTTACGGAGACGGAACTCCCAAGCGTTGTAGTTCCGGGTCGCTTTCGGCGTTGCCGGCATGCCAGCCGCGACGAACTTGCTGACCGAGTAACCATAGCCTGGATTGGTGATGAAGTATTCCTCTCCGAGCGGGGTCTGTACGCCAACGTCTTCGATGGCTCGATCAATCTGCTTGTGCACATATTGGAAGCTGAAGATGTAGTCCTTCTTCAGTTCGATCTCCGTGCCAACGATCGCATTGCTCATCCGCATTGCCTTGAGGTCTGGGTCGAGCGTATCGAACGAAGGAATACGCCAATCCAGGTCCTCAATAAACGGCATGCCCGCGAGCGGGCCGCAACTCACCGCGCCGCCTGAAGTTGAACCGGTGCAATTGGTGCTGAAGCCCGCCGGATCGTGAGCGCCACCGGCAAGCGTCCAGTCATCCGCAACCGCCTGATTGATGAGGTAGTACTGGCTATGCCACTTAAAACCGCCAAATGAGCCTTCGGCCATTGACAGCTTCATCATGTCGTAGAACCAGCCCCAGCTCCCGTAAACCTTGGCTTTGCCGTTTCCAAACAAATCAAAGCTGGCACCCAGGCGAGGAGCCACCTTGTCTTTGAATCCCCAGCTGAATGCTGCGCCCTTGAACTGCGGCAGATCGCTGAACGACGGGATCTCTTCCTTTTCGAATCGAATGCCCGGGCTGATGGTCAAACGGCGCCCGATAGTCCACGAGTCCTGGAAGAAGAGCGCGTGGTGATCGGTGTGGATTTTGGCGACCGTGCCGAACGGCGAACGAACCTCTACGTAACCGCACGGGTTGTAGGTAACGGCGTCCGGGCCTACGCAAGAGCTGGCGTGATTCCCCGAGATAGGGGATTCATACGTGCGCCCCCAATTGAAGCGAACGTAATCGTAAGGGTGGGCGTCAGCGATGTCGTGGACCCAGCGGTTGAACTGGTAGCCGCCCCTGAAGTTATGCGAGCCAAGGAAGTTCGCGTTCAAGCTGGCCGTGGCCACATAATTCATCTTCTTCTGGTAGTTCTGGGTCGTCTTATAAGCAGCATCGTTCGGGAACTGGTTGTAGAAACCACTTGGGCGATACAAGGAGCTGCTCGCGGAAACGCCGATTGCATCGTTCGAAGTGCGGAACAGCCATGTCGGCTCCGACGGTCCAACAAACTGGATTACATCCGAACCGTTGAAACCATACCTTGTGTCGATCAGGAATTTCGGGGTGACGGTGAACGTGGCGCCACCAGTGAATGTGTAGCTTGGGTATTTGTAGCCGGCAAGCGCGTAATTGAATTCGAACGCGTCCGTGCCAGCGCGGCTGGGGAGTTCACCCTTGTAGCGCGAGGTGTCCTGCGTGTAGCTGGCAAACAAACGAACGCGCTGCCACGGTTGGAAGTCGATCTTCGCCAGGCCACTGCGAGTAGTGTCGCGGCGCTCATACTTGTTCAGATGCTGAACACCACTCACGTCCGTCATGCGGACTTCGCGGCTGGTGTTTTCAAAGCTCGGGTTTAAGTTGACGAAGAACCAAGCCTTGTCGCGCCAAATGGGGCCGCCGAGGTTGAAGCCAAACTCGTTGCGGATGCTATGGTCTTTCGGGTACTTGATGTACTCAGATTCTTTCTCGTTGGCCAGGTTCAATCGGAGCGTGTTGCGCTCAGCACCGGTGAGACCGCTACCGCTGTTGTAATAATAGAATTGACCGTGGAAGTTGTTGTTGCCGCTCTTCGTTACTACCGAGAGGACGCCGCCCATCGCGCCGCCAAACTCAGCCTCGTAACCACCACTCTTCAGTTGGAGCTCCTGTACGATTTCCGGACGAACACTCTGATTGTTCTGCCCGGTGTACATATTGCTGGTGTCCACGCCATCGACGTAGAACACATTCTCAGAACCGCTGGCGCCGTCGACCGAAATGCCCGCCGCCATGGTCTCGTTATTAACGCTGGGCGTAAGCTTTGCGTAATCAGCGAAATCTCGCGTGCCCGGCACGCTCAGCATCGTGCCGCCCTGAACCGCGTCAGACGATTCGCTTTTGAACGTGTCGATCTGGACAGCCGAGGAGGAGACCTCAACCGTTTCCGCGGATGCGCCGACCTTCAACGGCATCTCGATCGCGAACGAACGGCCAAGTTGGACGGTGACGTTATCACGCACAGCCTTCGCAAAGCCGGTTTTTGCAGCGTTAACCTTATAGGTGCCGGACGGTAGTGCTGTTGCACGAAACGTGCCAGTGCTATCGGTTGTGCCTTCGACCGGGCGGATCAACGCCGTCGATGTCAACGTAATTGTCGCATCGGCGATCACTGCGCCCGATGGATCGGTCGCTTTGATGACAAGTTCGCCGGTCTGCTGCTGCGCCAATACGGGAACGGTGATAAGGCACAGGAGCATTACCAGTAGGAACTGAGCTCTACTCATAGAAGCCTCCATTTGGATTGTTGAGGAAAATTCCCGGGGACCCAAGGAGCCTTGGCCGCCGCTGTGGGTTGCGGGGGTGCGGCACTCTCAAAGCACAAGGCTTTTGGAAGTGATGCACCAGAGCTTAACCACAACAGGTGTAGCGCTATGAGAGGCGTTGCCCTATGAGGAGATTGAGTGTGCTACCCGATGAAGATTTAAAGCCTATTAGTTCGCGGAATCACTCGAAATGCGCAGAGACAACTCTTAAACAAGCTATTTATGCCAGGTGTACGCACAAAAATGGAAGTGTTGTTGGCACAATAGTGGTAGCAATTCGCATTCCAGAGTAGATCATTATATTTTCCAACAACTTACCATCCGCTAAAGTTCTAGAAAATATTGTTTTACGGAAGTGAGTAGTCTCGTTTCTATTAATTTTGGGATTTCCGTCCCGCTCGCGCGAACTCAGAGAGGCGACAAATATCCACTTGCACACGCCTGGTGGAGTTCGGCGTGATCAAATCGGGGGAGGTTTTCCATACCCAAAGAAAAATGAGTCGACACACTCAACCGATCAGAAGGCGAGAAACTGCAAGTCGGCCCACACACCCCTCGGCCGCTCCGCTCAGCGCGGTGGGCTGGCCGCGCAGCTTGGCAGGTTTTTCATGAATAACCATTGCCATCTCCACGATAGGGTTGCCCCAGTGCGGAGTTTGGCTGCTCAACTGGAGAACCTGGGATACGAGGCAGTCGATGGCTCCCGCAACTTCCAGTTTGAAAAGCCGATCCCCAATAGCGCCGAAACCATTTTGGACGGCAGCCTTCATCGATTCGGGCGTAGGATGAACGTACTTGCTGGTAGTGCTCAAGTCGGCATGGCCTGCAGCTCGTTGAAGCGTGAACAGATCCACACCGGTCAACCCAGGTTCGTCAGCGCCGTATGACGGGCACGGTGAACGGTCTTCAGGATTCTTGAGATGGGGGTATCCGATTACGATGGAGCTTTGATATCTGCGGGACTGATTTACAGGCGATGAAGCAGGCGTTAACGAACTTGTTTTCTAAAATGAGAACGGAAGGACCTCAAATGGACTACAAGTTTATTACTGACCTTCTGGCGGATGCGGAAATTCCGAAGGAGGGGATCCACAGCCGCGTGTTGCAAAAAGACGAGCATGTGAATATCACCCTGTTTGGATTCTCCGCCGGGCAGGAACTCTCAACGCATTCGGCACCAACGCCTGCAGTCATCTGCATCTTGAACGGTGAAGCAGACATAACGCTTGGGGAGGATGTGCATAAGGCGAAAGGCGGTTCGTTCGTATATATGCCCCCCTTGCTCCCGCACGCTATTGCGGCGAAGGTTCCGACGACCATGCTCCTGGTCCAAATCAAGGTCCCCAGAAAGTAGCGGACTTACAATGTGGAGCGCGACATTCCGCATGACGTCGAAGCAAAGACGGATAGCGTCTTTCTTCTAGCCATCGCGTGGACAAAATAGTGACATCGAGCGAATGAAACATACGGCTTAGCGGAGGACTTCAAAGTGGCATCGGAAGAGAAACCGGCGTTTGAGCGCATCAACTTCAAGGAGCGTGTTCCGGGAGCATATCAAACCATGCTCGCGCTGGAAACGTATGTTCACCAGACCGGCTTGGAAACTTCGCTGCTGGAACTCGTGAAGATGCGGGCTTCGCAAATCAACGGCTGCGCATACTGTCTCGACATGCACAGCAAGGATGCGCGTGCAGCAGGCGAAACGGAACAGCGTCTGTATCTATTGTCTGCATGGCGCGAGGCCCCCTTCTACAGTGATCGTGAACGCGCGGCCCTGGCATGGACCGAGGCCGTGACCCTGGTCAACGAAACCCATGCACCGGACGAAATTTATGAACTCGCGCGCGAGCAGTTTTCCGAAGAAGAACTTGTGAATCTAACAATGGCGATCATCGCTATCAATGGGTGGAACCGGCTGGAGATAGGCTTCCGCGGGGTCGCCGGCACGTACCAGGTGGAGAAACAAAGTCCAGCGCGATAGGACTGTCACCGCTGCGCAACCGGTAGGAGCAAGTCTTCCAGGAAGAAAGCAGAAAGCTCGGTGCGGCTTCGCAAGCCCGACTTTCGGTAGACCGCGAGCGCCTGCTGGCGAACCGTCGTCTCGGTTGTCGATCTAATTGTCGCAATTTCCTTATGTGTGAGGCCCTTCAGCAACAGAAGGCCGACTTCTCGTTCTGCGGGTGTGAGTGACCAGCGTGTAAACTGCCGATCAATCGCTTCCCCCAGCCCTCTAAGGGCATCCTGCGCCTCTTCCCGGAATCGGACGGCTTGCCATTGTGCCGCTTCGAGATCCACACTCAACTGCTTCGCTTGGCGCTGTACCAAGTTGAACCGTCGCCACATGAGCACCAACCCGACTACGGCCAGCGCCATTACAAATCCTTCCGCCAGTACATGGGACGGCATGGTGCCAGAGCGGTAATCGACCGCAATATCAATTCCTATGAGGACGGCGATGATCGCAAACAGGGCCATCGCCAATGACGTTGGCAGCGATCCAACATTCGTTCGATTGAGCGGTTCAACTCTCTCTTTTTCCATGACTTACACCTCGCGTACGTCCGTGCGATGACAGGACACCATTCGGCGCCTACGCTCGTCTGGCGCGTTCATTATGCGCCAAAGTGGAGGAGAACACCGTGACGACACCTTTGCATCCCGCGCTGGTACACCTGCCCCTTGGGCTGGCTTTTGTGGTTCCATTGCTCGCGATCGGATTTTCCTGGGCGATCTGGAAAGGACATATCCGGGCACGCAGCTGGTTCATGATCGTTTTTCTCCAGGCGCTACTCGTTGCAGGCGGCCTGGTTGCAATGAATACCGGCGAACGTGAAGAGGATCGTGTTGAATCCGCCGTTCCGAAACAGGCGCTACATGAGCACGAGTCGCTGGCAACGCAATTTCTGTGGGCTGCTGGTATAACGCTCGGCATAGCACTCCTCCCGGTAGCATCTCGCCGGCCTTCTGTCGTTCGTGCTTTTACAGCAGCGACGGTAGTGAGCACCTTCGTAGTCGCGGGAGCAGCTTTGCGCGCTGGTCATGCCGGCGGCCAGCTCGTTTACGTATACAACGCGGGGTCCGCGTACGGGGCTTCCAGCCAGCATACAGCACAGTCCGACTCCGATTTAGGGGTCAAGGTACCAAAGACTTCGTCTATCGTGCGGCGCGATCATGATGACGATTGAGCATCACGACCGTGACATGAAGGAACAATGCTGAGGCTTGTCACAGCATTCTTTTGTGCGAGTTCTGTACAGCGCGGTGCGTTCGATCTGAGGATCTGTTAACGCATAGTCTCCAAGGCGCTCCGACAATTCGTACCCGTAGGAGTGCCCCTTTTCCTTCAAGATAAGCAGCAGCACCGGCTCGATAATTCGGTAAATATTGATTACTATTAGCTAATCAACAACTAACAAGATTCGTTGAAACCGAAGTGAAAATCGCGGTCGCAACAAAGTCGAAAAGGGCCCCGGGTATGAATCTCGAATTTCTGTTCCACCAAATCCTCAAGCCGGCCTTGGGATGCACCGAGCCGGTTGCGGTGGCACTGGCGGCTTCGGCAGCGGTGCAGGCTTCCGCCGGATGGACGCCGAACTCAAAGGTGCTCCCGTTGCCGACGGTGAAGGAAGCAGATGTGAGCGCGATTCGGATGCGCGTGAGTCGAAACATATTCAAGAATGCGTTCGCCATCTTGATTCCGAATGCCGAAGGCCGCAAAGGCATCGTTATGTCTGCGGCGCTGGGCGTCTTCTGCGATCCGCGACAAGGCATGGGCCTGTTTCAGAACCTCGATGCCGAACTTATCCGCTCTGCCGATGCCCTGGTCCGCTCGAACAGAGTACAGGTCTCCATCTCCGAGGAGGCTCCCTCGGATCTGTTTATCGAGGTTGAAGTGGAGTTGAAGGGTGGGAGAGGCGAGTGCACGATTCGGGATGAACACTCGAACATCACTTGCCTGAAGCGGAATGGCGCCGCCATCCATGGTTGCGACACTATAGCAACAGGAATTGCCCGGTATTCTCCAGAGGTGAAAGCGCTCAAGGGCATGAACTTATCTGAGTTGATGGCTCTCGTAGAAGATCTGCCCGCAGGCGTGCTGTCGTTGCTCCGCGAAACGATAGAGAAGAATGTGACCGCGTGCAAGGCAGGACTTACGAGTCCGATGGGAATCGGCGCTGGATTTTTCGGTACATCGGGCGGCGCGCCCGTGAGTGTTTCGCAGTACGTGTCGAGTTTAACGGCGGCCGGCAGCGACGCGCGTATGGCCGGTTATCCGGTGGAGATCATGACCTCATGCGGGTCGGGCAACCAGGGCATCGTCGCGACGATTCCCGTCGTGGCCTACGCTCGCATGCACTTGCTCGATGAGCAACGCTTGCTGAAGGCGCTTGCGCTTTCTCACCTTTTGACGATGTACATCACGACTTACGTCGGCTATCTCTCCGGGTTATGTGGCGTAGCGATTAAGGCAGGTACTGGCGCGGCGTGTGGATTGACGTACGTGATGGGCGGAGGCGTTGAAGATGTGGAGCGGGCCATCAAAATCATGGCCGCGACGCTCACGGGAATGATCTGCGACGGTGCCAAGGTCGGTTGCGCGCTCAAGGTGAGCAGCGCCGCCGACATGGCCGTACGCGCGGCGTCGCTGGCGATGCGCAAGGCTGAGGTTCCGGACGACAACGGTATCGTTGCGAACACGGCAGAGCAAACGATCGAGAATCTTGCACAGCTTAGCCGATCTATGGACGTAGTCGATTTGAAGCTGATCGAAATCATGCTGGCGAAGATCCCTCAGTAGTTCGTCTGAGGCGGCGCGGAAAGTTTGGTTGAGCGCTTGCCTGGAATCGCGTTGGAACGGGCGCTTGACAACCCCAACGGCGGATTTCAAGCGGCGATTCTTCATGATCCGACCAGCTTATCTTGACGGCGGACTCACATTTGTACGATGATTGACTAGCTAATAACATGCCTTCTTGCCTCAACAGCAATAATAATAATTGCCTCCTCCGCGCGAATCGTGCGGGGGCCGGCGAGGGCATGGGCTAAACCCCCAACAGCACTCGACAAGGTTCCCACCCCCGATTCGCGAAAGCGGTCGGGGGTTTTCTTTTGCTGCTTATTCCATGTTTTCTTAGCGATTTCTCAGAATCGAGGCCTTATGTGCGGCATTCTCTCCATACTCAATATTGATCCCACTCGCGACGACAGCGCCGAGTTACGCAAGCGAGCTTTGGCGATGGCCAAGAAGCTTCGGCACCGCGGCCCTGACTGGAGCGGCATCTATAGTCATCCGCGCGCGATTCTCGCCCACGAACGCCTCTCCATCGTCGATGTTGAACATGGGGCGCAACCATTGATCGACCCGCGAAACTGCAACACTCTTTCCGTGAACGGAGAGATTTACAACCACAAGCGCCTCCGAAGCGCGCTAAAGGACGCGCACGAGTTCCGTACTTCATCCGACTGTGAGGTCATCCTCTACCTCTACGACGAGTTTCATCCGATGGAGTTTCTCAACCGCATGAACGGCATCTTTGCGTTCGTGCTCTACGATCCGCGCCGGAACGACTTCCTCATTGCGCGCGACCCGATCGGAGTCGTCCCGCTTTACCTCGGATGGGACCGCCACGAGCACCTCTATGTCTCATCCGAGATGAAGGCGCTTGCCGGCGTCTGCGAACGCATAAGCGAGTTCCCGCCTGGACACTACTTGCTCGGCAGCGAGCCGGAGAAGGGGTTCCAGAGGTACTATCGTCCGGCGTGGGCCGACGCTGCGGCTTATCCTACAAATGACTACGATCCCGCGCAGTTGCGTTCTGCGCTCGAGAGTGCGGTGCATCGGCAACTGATGTGCGACGTCCCGTATGGCGTGCTGCTCTCCGGCGGCGTGGATTCGTCCATCATCGCCGCGATTGCAGCCAAGTACAGCGCCAACCGCGTCGAGGAAGAGGACAAGAGTCCCGCATGGTGGCCGCGCCTGCACTCGTTTGCCATTGGTCTTGAAGATGCACCCGATCTCATCCCGGCGCGCAAAGTCGCTGAGCATATCGGCTCCGTTCACCATGAAATTCACTTCACGGTGCAAGAAGGTCTCGACGCGCTCTCCGACGTGATCTATCACACGGAGACCTTCGACATCACGACGATCCGCGCCTCCACTCCGATGTATCTGCTCATGCGCAAGATTCGTGCCATGGGCATCAAAATGGTTCTCTCCGGCGAAGGCTCTGACGAGGTGTTCGGCGGATATCTCTACTTCCATAAGGCGCCGGATGGCCGCGAATTGCACGACGAAACCATTCGCAAGCTGAACAAGCTCCATCTCTACGACTGCGCTCGCGCCAATAAATCAAGCGCCGCGTGGGGAGTTGAGGCGCGCGTTCCATTCCTGGATCGTGAATTCCTCGATGTCGCGATGACACTCGCTCCGGAGATCAAGCTGCCGAGGAATGCACGTCACCCATCAGCGATCGAGAAGTGGCCGCTTCGCAAGGCGTTTGAGGGCTATATCCCCGAGGAGATTCTGTGGCGGCAGAAGGAGCAGTTCTCCGACGGAGTTGGGTACGGCTGGATCGACGCGTTGAAGGCCGCTGCCGAAAAAGAAATCACCGACAACATGATGCGTGGAGCGGCAGAGCGCTTTCCGTTGAAGTCTCCTGAGACAAAAGAGGCGTACCTCTATCGGCAAATCTTCGAACAGCACTTCCCCTCCGCAACTGCGGTCAACTGCGTTCCGTGGGAACGCAGCGTTGCATGCAGTACCGAGACCGCGTTGAAGTGGGACAAGGCTCTGCAAGGGATAGTCGATCCTTCAGGACGGGCCGTAGCGGGAGTGCATACGGAGGCCTACGCAGACCAGCACCACACAGCTAGCCTGTCTTCCTGACAGAGGGTCCCAACCCGAGTCGAAGGAGCTTTTTTGCGTAGAGTTTGCTTCAAGCAGATGGAGAGTGGATAAAGCAGGGCTGGGAGCAAGATGCTCTCAGCCCTGTTTTTTAGAACGCGACAGCGATCAGATCGACGATTACTTCTTAACGTTAAGTTCTACCCACGTTGTCTCTTGGCTCAAAGGGACGACATATGCGTCGCGCTCCATCACGAACTGTCCGCGCGGGCCGTAGCCGCTCTTTGCCTTTCCGGGTTGCTCCACGCGTAAGCCCGCTGAGTGTGTGAACTGTGTCGAAGGAGCGAGCCCAACGCGCACGGTTCCGGTCACAGCATCCAACTCGATGGCGTCAAATTTTCCCGAGTCGAGTGTCAACCACAATCCTGCGGAAGCTATGTAGACGCGCGTGCGGAATGAGTCCAGCGGGGTGACCTTAATAGTTTTACCCTCGCTCTTAACATTGCCGCCAAACGACATCCAGCCGAACTCCGGAGTGTGGACAACGTACGTTGCTGTGTTCCAAGCGTGGCCGAAGAAGTTTGGACCGTAGTCGCCAGTCAGCGGGTCGAACTTGAGCATGTCCGGGAAGGAATGAAAAGCCGCGGACGCGAAACCTTCCTGGTCGATATTAGTGATTGCGCCCATGGTGCCGCCGTAGCCAACGCGCAGCAAGTAGAGGTCTTCTGGATGCTCACGGTACTCGCCTAGCACGGGTATAGCGTTCATTCCGGAACCGTAGTGATGGAGTTGGCGCTCAATCCGGCTGTACTTGCCGCCATAAAGAAAATCCCAGAAGCGGCGTGCGCTCCCGTTATAACCCCAATGTGGCACGGTCGGGTCGTAGCCGAGAATCGCGTTCAGCGTGACGTTTGCTTTGTCTTCATAGCCGAAGTATTTCGTCCACGCATAGACTTCTTCCTGTCCGGTCGAGTCCCATGGCATCTCACTGCCGAACGGGAACTTTTCTTCCTTCCATCGGTCGGCGCGCTTCTTCATGTCGGCTTCGAGTTTTCCCGCTTCGGTGTTCATGCCCTCACGCTTGAGGTCGGTCAATATCTGAACGAATATGTCTCCTTCCATCTGGCCGAACCTGGCGTAGTAGGGACCATATTTGACCATGGCCATCGAGGTCTCGTACGCATGATGCAGATACCAATCCCAAGGATGGTTAGTGACGAGCCCCTGGTTGTTTCGGGCCAGGCGGTAGAAGACCCAATACGCGGCCGCAACGTGCGGATAGTTGAACGACCGCTCAACTGACATGGACGCCTTCTTGTTCCAACTCGTCCACGACTTCCAGTTGATATCGCTCCGATAATAGTTAGCGGGCATCTCGTTGGGCTCGTAGTAGAAGAGACTCTTGCGCACGCCGTACGGGTGCTGGCCGTCTTTGAACTGCAACCCGCCCCAGAGTACTTCGTCCACGAATAGCTGCAGCTTGTCGATCTCTTCCTTATTCGGCTGGCCCAACTGTTTCATGAATGCGGCCAGCCACGAGCCAGACCCGCCTTCATCGCCCAGGCCGGCAATCCACACACGGCTTTCCTGATCGACGATCCGGTTCGCCTCGCGATCGTAGCTCATCACGGAAGGACTGCGGTGGAAGGGGTCTTTGGGATCGACAAACCATTGCTTCGTCGTCAGGAAGTTGCCCATGTCAGCCACGGCCTGTTGATGCGGCTTGGTGACGAAGTATTGGATCGTCTGTACCAGGCCATCGGCGTATGTGATGGTCAGGCGAGAGCGTCCCCAGGTTTTCCCCTTCACACTGAAAACCTTCCACCCAGGCGCCGTCGGCTGTTCCTTGCTGATAACAACCGCACCCGCAGGCTCAACGTTGAGAGATTTCACGTCTTTCCCATACTGCAGGAACAGGCGTCCGTCGATGTCCGTGGGCAGCACGTAACCGGGGACTCCCACGGCAACGGGCCTGTTATTTGCGGCCAGCGTCTTTTCTATGTTGCGGATCGATTCGGAAACGAGAAACTTGATTCCGTAGGTCTTTGACTCGCCGGGGGCCAGCGTCAGCATGGTAGGGGCATTCCACTGCTCGGCTGCCTTCCACTCATTTTCGGCATATGCCTGGCTGTGAACCATCCAATCGAAAAAACCTTCGAAGGTCATGCCGCGAGGGGTGGGGTCTGTAAAGATGGGAGTGGATCCACTGCCGCCGCGCCTTGGGTTCAGAATTGGGTTATAAGCCTCAAAGGGCGTTTGCCCGTCCGGCACCACCACCAACGCGGGGCCATGTCCGTTTAACCGCGTCACCTGCAAGTAGCCGGCATCACGTCCGATATATGGATCGAAGAACGAACACGCGGCGTGCGCCTGCTCCAGCGAGCGTTTGTTGATCACGTTATTGAAGACCATCGGGATGCCGAGCGCGCCAACCTGGACCGCCTCCGTGCCTTCGTTCTTCAGTACGAAGCGCAGCGCGAGTTTGCCGCCATCCACCGCCCATATGCGGGTAACATGCAGCGGGAAATCCGGCGGCAGCGTGGGGTTCAAAGCGGCGGCAGCAAGGACATTGCCCGAGGTAGGAAGCGCCGTAACCGGAGTGCGTGCAACCGCAGTCGAATAGCTCTTCCATTCGCCTGAGGTGCCTTTGCGAACGCGCAGGTCGAGATCACCAAGGTGATAGTAGCCGTCCTTCGAGCGTTCAATGAGAATGTCGCCCGGAGCGAAATCGAAGCCGGCGGCATCCGCCTTTGGCTTCAGCGCGGCGAGCGTCTGCGACGAGCGCACGAGTTTCAGAGCAAAGTCAGGAGTGTCCAGGTCGACGATGCCCTGGCTGAGCATAGGGCCGGGAGTGGGTGGCGCCTCAGGCTTGTCCTGGGCTACGACAAGCGTTTGCAGACCGATAATTGCGCTCAAAAATATGACGACGTGCTTCGTGATCGTCTTCGCTGGCGAAAACACTGTCTTGTTCATCTCATTCCTTATGTACTTGATCCGGCGCTATTGACCACACGGTGACCGCAGGGCATTCCTGCTTGCTGTTCTCTGTGTGCCTCGATCGACGCGATTCCTTTTCACTGTTGAGTGCTCCGGAAGAAATTGATTTCTGAAGCCCCAGTGCCCATTTTTACTTCGGCCTCCCATGGATAATCCCAATCCCCTGTAGCCTTCAGCGAAACCTTTTGTCCATCCTGTGTCAGTTCGTAGTGCTCACCGGGAGGGAATGAAACTCGAATGAGCGTGGAATGCGCATCCTGAGTCCTGTTATCAAGAGTAAAGAGCAGCTTGTCGAATTTCCTGTCCGTAATCATCGGTTGCGTTGCGCTGAAGCCGTCGCGGTCAACCTCAAGTTTGAAACGTCGCACCCCTGCAAATGGAAGCTTTGCATCGGGAAGAACGGCCGCGAACCGCTGACGCAAGCCATCGCGCGGCATGATTGTGAACGTCTCACCTTTTTCGGAAAGTTCCGCGCCGTAAGCCGTCCAGCCAAAGACCGGGTCGTGAGTCAGGACGGTAGAAGCCATACGTAGTGCGCCGGCGAAGCCCAAATCAATTTCGCCGTCGTAATGCCACGGTCCGCGGGGAACGTCCGCACCCATCCAGGCGTTCCCGTGCTTGGCGGACATGAACTGCCAACCGGCGGCACCGTCGTTCTCCTTGCCCGGAAACCAGAAGCCGTAGTTTGTGTCGGACCTGCCTGTGTTCATCAGGCTCCACGAGCTGAGATATGACGCGTATCCGAGCTGTACCCAGTCGTTAGGTTGGGGCGAGAAGTTCAGGGCGTAGTCCAGAATTCCCCATCCACCCATAGCGGCCATGTAACTCAATCCGGGGTCTGCACCGAGCTGATAGTAAGAGGCCTCAAGCCAGCCCCTCACGCTTAGCCCCGATGCAAGTTGGCGATCCATGAAGGCACGCGAATCCTGCGTCGATACAACCGGATGCGAATACCACTTCTTCAGCTTGATATCCCACCAGAGATTCTTGTCAGCTTTCATGTCGTGCGTCGCACCGTATTTTGCCAGCGCATAGCTGGACTCGAAGGCCGTGCGATCGAAAGCATATTCCGAGCGGAATGGATAAGGATCGTCGTAAACGAAGTACTTGACCTTCTTCTCCCACTCCGAGCCTAACCATGAGGCCTGTCCTGAAAACCCTTCACGTTCCAGCGCGGCGGCCAGCTTAAGCACGATCAGTTCGTTGTAGAGACCCCACTTGGATGTCTCGTAGTAGTCCGGCATCAGCTCGTAAGGGTACGTGTAGAAAGCTCGTGCGGTCTGGTACGCCCGCTGGAGATATCCTGCCGCGTCGAGATACTTCGACATGTGCGGATACTTTTTCGCGATCTCGTACATGTGGTAGTACAGCATCACGATGTGAGGGTAGTCGTACGAGCGCCAGACGTGAACTTTGTCCAGGTTTGTTTTGCTAATTTTCGCGCGTCGCTCAGGATCTCGGTTCGTGTACCAGTCGGGAGTGCCGTAAACCCCATACGGGTACGGGGTTTCCTCGCCCGTGCGCTGAAGCTTGCCCCACACGAAGTGCTCCAGGTAGTACTCAAGGGCTTCAATTTCACCCTGGTCGGGATAGGCAACGTTCTTCGCGGCGATATATGGAGCCTTGCTCAGGCCGGGATCATCGCAGGTCAACACGTAGGACATGCGCCCTTTGAAGATGTCCGGATCTTCAGGTGTGCGCAGGACCTTGTTTTTCATATCGTAAGGTGCAAATACGCCGTTCCACCACTTGGAACCATCGCGTATCTGCTGACGCCCGATAAGAAACGCGCTGCGCTTCTTTATGAGAGTTTCGATCGGTTCCGTAACGAAGTATTCGAGGTAGGTCTTTCGCCCGCCATCGTGATGAATCGTTAGCTTGTTTTCGCCGAGCCGCTTGAAGCTGAATTCATACAGGTGATGTCCGGGCAGGCGCTCGCCTAAGCTCGTAATCTTTGTCTGCTGCGGAAACTCTGCTTCGATGGACTCAATTCGCGCTTTCGTGTGCAGAGAGATGCGCGCGCTCAGATCCTCAGGAATGGACATCCCGGGCATAGCGCGAATGTCGAAGAGGCCCTCGTCGTAGAGGATTTCACGCAATTCATCGTAACTCTTCGCCCAGCGAAAGCGGAAGCCATAATGCGCCGTGCTGTTCTTCGCTCCAGACGGCCGGAGTTCCAGAAATGTATGCGCTTGTCGCCAAGTGCCGCGTTGTTCATTTCCTCCACTCAAGCCGGAATGAATGTAGTAGCGCGTTCGTCTCTGCGCGGTGTCGAAGTACTCAAGCCTGGTGCCGGGATGCGGCGTGACGATCAGAAACGGTGGTGCGCCGGAGGCCCGCACAAAGTAGAGAAACGATCCGTCACCAGAGATGAACTGGTGACCAAGGAATCCTCGTTCAAAAATTTCCTTGGGTTCTTCCCCCGACGGACGCTTTACAGGAACTTCAATCGCAACATCCCCAACCCGCACGGCTGAGTTGCCTACCGCATGGACATCGATGTTCCAATCGAGCGCCTTTCCGTCAGTTTTGAAAGTCTGCACGACTTTCAGGGGCGTGCCCGGCAAGGTCGTGTACCTGACGACTCCGGCCTGGGGAGAAGCGTCCGAACGGAAGTGCTGCACGTCCAGGTCTTTCCATTCGCCACCGCCGACTGAGTATCGGACCGTCAGGCCGAGGTAACGTTCTGGGATTGTTACCGCTGCGCCATAAGGATCGTTGGGGTGCGCAAGGGCCGAAACGCCACGATCGTCGTAGGCAAAACGTATGTCTCCCTTTTGGATCGTGTGTTGTGCCACCTGGGAGGAATCCGCCACGGTGACAAGCAGAAGCAGAACGAATGCTGCGCCTAAGACTGACCTTCGTGCATTCATCAGGCACTCTCCGCGTCAGTACATATTCGAATCAGTGACTGCTAAGCTCCGTCCGCTACTTAGGACGGTGTTTCTTCCAGGAAGCTGTTACGCGAATGCAAGCCGAATACCGTCGCTGCAGGCGACATTTGCCATCGTCTGCAGCGACTCGGTACGGCGGGAGTTCTAACCTAATGCGACCAGCGGTAGTACAGGTCGTTCCAACGGAGCTCTTTCTTGAATTCGCGCAAGCTCGTGTTCTCGTCGATTAGCAAATATTCCATCCCTGCCATCTCGGCGAAATCTTCCATGTGCTCGGCTGTCAAGGCTTGGCTGAAGCCGGTATGATGTGCACCTCCGGCCAGGATCCACGCACCCGCCGCGACCTTCAGATTCGGTTCCGGCACCCACACGGCGCGGGCTACTGGCAGATGAGGCAGCGGCTCGGGCGGAATCACGTTGACCGTATTCACAATCATGCGGAAATGGTCCCCCATATCCACGACGGAAGCGTTCAACGCCGGACCACTGCCCGCCGTGAACACCAACCGAACCGGGTCCTCCTTGCCGCCAATCGACAATGGATGAATTTCGGCAGAAGGTTTCCCTTCGGCTATCGAGGGACAAACTTCCAACATGTGCGAGCCAAGGGCCTTTCCGCCATCGCGCATGTCGTAGGTGTAGTCCTCCATGAACGACGTGCCACCATTCAGGCCGGCACTCATGACTTTCATCGAGCGCACAAGGGCGGCCGTCTTCCAATCGCCTTCGGCGCCGAAGCCGTAGCCATCGTCCATCAATCGCTGGACGGCGATGCCCGGGAGCTGCTGCAGGCCGTGCAGGTCCTCAAAGGTATCGGTGAAAGCCTTGAATCCGCCATTGTCGAGAAATGCCCGGAGTCCCACTTCCACCCGTGCAGCCTCGCGCAGCGAAGAATGCTTTTCGCCGCCTTTGCGCAGCGATGCGGCAACCGTGTATGCACCTTCATACTCCGATACCAGCTTGTCAGTTTCGGCATCGGTCACCTTGCGTATGTACGCCGTGAGGTCACCCATTCCGAACCCGCTCACGGTGTAGCCCAACTTGATCTGGGCTTCGACCTTGTCGCCTTCGGTTACGGCAACATTACGCATATTGTCGCCAAAGCGCGCCACTTTCAGGCTTTTCGAGTCATGCCAGGCGCAGGCCGCCCTCGCCCACGCGCCGAGTTCCTCATGAACATCTGCGTCCTGCCAGAACCCGACAATAACTTTGCGCTGCATTCTCATGCGGCTAACGCCGAATCCAAACTCGCGATCGCCGTGCGCCGACTGGTTCAGGTTCATGAAGTCCATGTCCATCGTGGACCACGGCAGTTCCCTGTTGAATTGCGTGTGAAGATGTGCGAAGGGCTTATTCAGTGAACTCAACCCGGCAATCCACATTTTCGCTGGAGAGAATGTGTGCATCCAGGTGATGAGCCCGACGCAGTTCTTGGAGGCGTTCGCTTCCAGGCAAAGCTCGTAGATGGCTTCCGGCGTCGTCATCACCGGCTTAAATACCGTCTTTACCGGAATTGCGGCCGACTCAGAGAGAGTGCGGGCAATCTCACGTGAGTGCCCAGCCACTTTCTCCAGCGCCTCGGGACCGTAAAGGTGCTGGCTTCCAGTGACAAACCAAAGTTCCCTTGCTTTGAAATCCATAATGGCCGTTCCTTCGTGATGTCGGGGGGCCTTCGCAGTAGCCGAACAAATGCGCAACCCGCCGGATTAGCTGACTAAAGATTCTTGTTCGTTCGCCGTGCTCGGTTCTCGCCGCATTCAGGAGCACGTGCAGCTCTTGCGCGAAGCACGTCTCTGAGTAAGCGTTTACTTAGAAAACGATATTCGCCCCAACTGTACTTGTCAAACAATTTCGAATTCGATTATGGCCGCGCCCAGTAAACTCCGCGGATCTGAGTTCAGTTCCAGAGTCCGATCCGCGTTACCATTTCGAACACACGGAGAAAGCTGTCGAATCCCACATAGCGAGATTCGCTTGGGCCAAAGCGGTCGCGCGCTGCGCGATCTACCCGGCCTCGATTTTGTGATCGCGTTTCGGCCGCTCAAGATGGCACACAACCGCCGCGGTTTTGCTGATGTTTCGCGTTGCAGGTAACCGTTTGCTCCAATCGCCAATTCGAAGTAAATAACTGTTCTACTTCTATCCAAAAAGAGCTTACAATTCGGCCCATCAAGAATTGAGTAAACGATTTCCATAAGCGGCTATACTGAGTACTGTCAACGAAATCGACCGTCGGCAATTCACAATTGCAGCCGGTGACGGCGGTGCTCTCAATTTCGTTGAAACCGTAAATAGCAGTCTTTGACCAATAGAAGAGGACGCCAGGCATTGTGACCCGGATCGTTCTCAACTGAAAGCGAGTGAATGATGCGTACAAATAAAGTTGCTGTACTGGCACTACTCGTTAGCTCGGCATGCTGTGCGGTCGCGGCCGAAAACAAGCCGTTGATTCGTGATTACGCCTCCGCGGTCATCAGCGCCCCACCGGATTCGCTGAAAGTTAATCCCTTCTACAAGAAGTACGCGGATGCTTCAGGGATCGCAATACTTAGCTCCGACAAGGTCCCCGACACTGCCCTGCTGGTAGCGCGGGACATCGTGATCCACATGCTTTCCAATCGGCCTGACATCCGCGGTGCGATGGTGGCGGAACGGTGGCGCGTCGGCGTCATGGCGCAAACCGAGTTGACGACCGACATCCCTGAGCATCGCGACCTGAAAAAGCCCAGGATCGAACAAGTCACCGAGGGGGAACGTGCCCGCTACGATGTCATTGCCAAAATGACGGACAAGCAGTACTGGGACAAACGGGCGCGCGGGCTTGGTGGCAATCCAACGACGTGTGCCGAAGAGAACATACTGGGCTATCCGGAGACACGTTACTTCGGCGAGAACATCCTTGTTCACGAGTTCTCACACGCTATACACCAGGGCATCGACAAGGCCGACCGCCAACTCAGCGCAGATATTAAGCAGGCATACCGTGACGCGATGGCGCTTGGCTTATGGAAGAATTCGTATGGCGCGACCAATCCGGCTGAGTACTGGGCAGAGGGAACGCAGTTCTGGTTTCATTCCAACTACGAATATGTAGATGGCGATCGTCGCATTAATTCGCCGTTGGACCTGCTCCGCTACGATCCCAAGCTCTATGAGTTACTCGGACGCGTTTATCCGGATCACAAGATTGTGGTCGATGTCTACCAAGGCAAGGAACTCAAACCGCCTGCTAGCCACAAGCCAGGCGCGCAAAACGTTCTGCAGTAATCGGAAATGACACTACGCAGCCGGCCGATGCGGAGCACCACGCCGGTTGCGTAGTATCACCTATTCGGAATCGCAGCACTGCACATCTTCCTAACAGTAGCGCACTATCGCTCGAGAATTCCAAGGCTCCCTTCTCGTAACGCCGCCCCCGCGTCGTCTGCAATTCCCGAATGTCGATACATGTATTCCGCAGTTTGTGCTCTGTTCCCTTCAAAAAAAGAGCGCCCCACTCCTGAGAAAGCGAATGGGACGCTGCGCGAGGGAGGCAGATTAACTGGAAGCCACGGTAAGGAACTCCGTGGCTCCCGAGGTTAAAGTGTCAGGTTAGAATTCGATATTTGCCCGGAACTCGATGTTGCGAGGACGAGTGCCGGATTGAAGCACAGCCGATCCGAAGCCCGACGTGCTGCCGACGCTCCTTCCGCTGTATGCAAATACCGGATGGTTGAAGGCATTCAGGAGTTCCGCCTGGAACTTGAATTTGACGCGTTCCGTGATGGCGGCTGACTTCGAAATGCCGATATCCGTAAAGGTTTGGCGAGGACCGTGGAGATATATGATCTGACCGATTTCTCCGGGCGTCGTATTGGAAGTGATAGCACCCTTGGCAAACATCTCGGCGGTCCACGTCGGATCGAGATACCTTACCTGGTTTGCCGCATTGTAGAACACACCAACATGGTCCTGAAGATCGGCAGCGGTGATACCGTTGAGAACCACTCCGCCGTCCGAAAGATTGTTGAAGGTGTTGTTCGCGCCGTTGATGCGGAACGGAGCTCCGGTCTGCCACGTCAAGATGCTCGAGACAGTCCATCCGCCCAAAACCTTATCAACGATGCCATTGCTGTTCAGCCACTGCTTCCCTTTACCGAATGGCAGGTCATAGGTTGCATTGACGTGTACGACGTTTTGGCGATCGGTATTGGCTGGGCCATAGCTGGACTTGATGTCGCGGATGGTTTCCTGCTTGTATCCGCCCATCCAGTCGCCAGCGGTGGCCACGCCAAGAGTGTGACTCCAGGTATAGTTCGCGGTGTAAGTGAGCCCGTGCCAGTTCCGTTGCCGGAACTCAAGCTGCAAGCTGTTGTAATTGGAATAACCCTTATCGGTCATGTAGGGCGCGCCCATCCATGCACCGGTAGCGAACGGGTTGGCTACGAAGAAGTTGATTGGATAACCCGCGCCAGCACCGGCGCTAGCGCCGCATGGCCCGAACGAGCTGCCAACCATGTTGCAGAAGTACCCGGGCTGGGTCAGAGTGCCCGCGAACGATCCAGCCTGTCCGCGCTGCAGGTTCGTAATAAAGCTGTTGTCCGTGAATGAAACGCCAGCAGCGGTCATGATCGGCAGGTTGAACTGCCCCGGTGCGCCGAGATTCGCGAACGAGTTAACGCCATTAGCCTTGTTGATGTTGTAGTTGGCCTGGGCGTGCTTGAATTCGTCCAGGAACCCGTTTTCGAAAATATTGACTTCGTTGATGTTCTGGGCGATCCACTGGTGGATTGTGTGGCTCCCGTTGTAGCGAACCTCGATTGCCCGCGTCGCCCCCAGTTCCCGCTGAATGCCTAAATTCCAGGACTGAGTGTACGGCTGGCGAATCTTGGGATCGATTCCGGCAGCGCTCGGATCGCCGAAAGTCGCTTCATTAAGGTGAATGACTTTCGAGTACTCCGAGGGTGATTTTACGAAGGTTGGGTACGGAGCGCCCAACTGCAAGCTACCTGGCATGAAGGTTCCAGGCAGGCCGGAGGTGTCAGCGTTCGTATAGAACGGTTGATAGAAGCCCGCGCCGTAGGCAGAAGCCATATCCCAAACGAACTGCTGCGGTTCGGTAAACCGGCGGAGCGAATATCCGGCACGAACTACCGTACCGTTGCCGCCCAGCAGCTTCTCAACCCAGGATCCTGACGACCTCGGAGACCATGCAATACCAATCGCAGGCTGCGGAGTGACCCTCCAAGGGTCATAGGCGCTGTCCCGCTGCGTCAGCACGGGGTCCATGGTGCCAGGCAGGAATCCGGGTTGGAAGAGGTTCCCAGCACCGGAAGGTCCAAAGAGATCTCCAGGCGTCATGGAGTGATACTTGCCTGTGATGTCCTTGTTCTCTCCAACGAAATCCCAGCGTAAGCCGTAGTTGATGGTCAGGTTGGGTTTGAACTTGTAGGAGTCCTGGGCGAAAAGACCCCAAGACTTCATGACTTCATTCAGCCGCGAGTATTGCACGTCTGTCGCGTAGGCATTGGTTTTTGAGTCATACGCATGGCGTCCCCATACACTATCGACACGCCCGGTCAGAACTGCATACAACTGCTGCGCATTCCCCAACTCATCGGCGTCAGTGATGCCATTCTGTTGCAGCACACTTTGCGTGATTGCCTGCAGAGCGGGATCACCCGTTGCGAGTCCCAGTCCTACGTTGGGGAAGCCCTCTGGCGGATCCCAATACTTGTTCTGGTCTCGGTATGCGTTGAAGCCGAAGCTGAACGTATGGGCGCCCTTCACCCAAGTGGTGCTATCCGACATGCTGATGACCGGCTGCATACGCGAGTTCGGCATGTTGTAAACCATGCCGGACATCTCATAATCGCCGTAGTTCCAGAAAACGGTCGGGTTGGTTTTATAGTCGCTGGAGCCTCCGGTGCCGAACCACGCGGCAGTGTAGAGGTAGCCAAGTCTTAGCTGGTTGATCAAAGTGGGCGAGATGGTCCACTCTAATCCGAGTGCGGCAGTCAAGTTATTGCTTTTGTTGTCTGCGATGCGACCGTCGCCTGGCCACCAGGCATTAGAAGCGCCCGGTGAGCTCGATTTCGTTTGGTTGTAGGCAAGGTTCAAACGAAGGTTTTGCGACAAGTTGTAGTCAATTCTAAACGTCGGATAGTAGATGGTAACGGGGCTGGTCTGATTCCACTGCCATAGCAGTAGATTCCGGTCGTCTTGGACACTAGGGTCCGGCGAGCCGGCGGACGCTCTATAGCCGTCGATCTCGGTGAGCCGATTCTTAATTACCGAATTAAGAGAGGTTGGAAGGTTCGTACCATTCGCCGCGTTGTAAGCTGCAGCGACATTGAACAGGTTGACCTGCTTGCCATTGCCGGCCGTGTAAATGCCTTGCCGAGCAGTGTCCGTGAAGTACTGGTTGTATAGAGTTCTGCTCCCCGGCTGTCTCGAATTGGACAAGCTGGCGAAGAAGAACAGCTTGTCCTTGATAATCGGACCGCCAAGGCTGGCGCCGAATTCATTCAGGATCAGCTTGGGCTTCTTTGAAACTCGCCACGGGTTGGCATTCAGCGCGTCGTTCCGGAAGTCTTCATAAAATCTTCCGTGGAAAGCGTTGCTGCCGCGCCGGGTGACGTAAGTGATCTGCATGTTCGACGTACCGAACCCCGAGTTCAGGTCCAGTTGATCGGTGCTGACTGTCATTTCCGCGATGTTTTCCAAGCGCGGAGTAACGGCGCTGGCATCGGCGCCAGACGAGTACTTCCAGCGACCCGAAACGCCGATAATGCCGTCCATGCTGCTTCCCTGCGCCATCGTCGGCAGGCCGTTCCAGGTGCCGTTATATCCGGCTGCCAGTCTGGACAATTGCGCGATGTTGCGACCGCCTAGCGGCAGGTCTTCGATCATCTTCGTGTCGATCGTAATGGACGTGGCGCTGGAAGAGGTTTCGACCAGCGGCGCAGCGCCGCCTTCCACGTCTACGACCACCTCAGCGGATCCGACTTTCAGCGTAGCCTTGATGTCGGTCGTTCGGGCGGTTTGAACCACCACATTGTAAGATTGCGTCTCGAAGCCATTCCTGGCGACCGTGAGTTTGTAAGAACCAAAGTTCAGGTTCACAAACGTATAGTTACCGGCGTCCTGGGTGACGGCTTGACGCACATCGTTCGTGGCAAGATCGGTCAACTTCAGCTGAGCGCCCGGAATAACGCCGCCGCTAGGGTCAACAACAGTCACCGATACCATGCCCTGAGACTGCTGTGCCAATGCTGCGGGAGTAAAGAAAATAGAACAGAGTAAGAGGCATCCGAGTAAGCTGCCCCACCAAAGGTACATCCTGTGTCGCTGTTTCAAACCCATACTGCCTCCTTCATCTTTTCCACCGGCTGCATAATGTATGCACCATCAAGCAGCGGACGGAACAAAACGACGTCAACCGCATTTGCCACCTGTTGCGACTTGCTCCTTTTCGTCCGGAGCTCTTAGTTCGAGTTATTAAACGACATAGTTATAGCAAACGTTTTCTCAAAAATCATAATCTATGCAAAGTACCCACTGCTGTCAATAGACTTTTTTTCTTAGTCCCGGGCGACGAATTCATGGCCCCAAAGTTCGTCGTGACCGCCCTATCGATTCAAGTCGCAACCGCCCTGCTCCGCGAAGCAGAGTCTCAGGCCGACATTGCGTGACCTCTACGATGCAAACCGAAATTTCCGTTCGCCGCATTTGCGGCCTGCCTTCAAGATCGGTATCCGTTTACTCAGATTGGCTCTCACCAGAAGTTGATTATGCGATGGTGCACTTTTCACCGCCTCCGCAGCGAGAGTTCGTGAGCGCTAATTGCCACGGCGATCGTTGTCTTCTTGCTGGATTTCAAAACCGCTGGGCGGGGCCACACCGGCAAGATTCTGCACGAAGTAGTCCCAGCGTCGGCGAATGACGTAAGGATTGCGGCCCTCCCCGTGGTACTGGTTGGGGACGATCAGCATGTCGAAGTTCTTATTAGCCTTGATCAGCGCATCCGCAAACTGGAGCGTCGCCGAAGGACTGACGTTGTCATCAAGATCGCCATGAACAAGGAAGAGTTTCCCCTCAAGTTTTCCGGCCATCGTGACGTTGGACTGCTCGCGGTAGTGATCGCCCAATGGGTAGCCCATCCAGAGCTCATTCCACCACGCTTTGTCCATGCGATGATCGTGGTTGGCCGATGTCGAGACGCCGACCTTGTAGAACTTCGGATGCGTCAGCATGGCATGAGCGGTGTCGTATCCGCCGGCCGAACCGCCATACAGTCCCACGCGTCCAAGGTCCATGTAGGGATATTTTTCTGCCATCTGCTTCAGCACGGAGATGTGGTCGTCAATGCCGCCGTCACCAAGGTTCCTGTAGGAAAAATTGTGGAACGCCTTAGATCGGCCGCCAGTGCCCTGGCCATCGATCATTACGACGATGAAACCAAGTTCGGCCGTCGATTGCGCCGTGCTGCGGAACGCAGCGAACGTCTTGGGCACAAAGAATGACTGCGGCCCCGTGTAGATCTGTTCGATCACGGGATATTTGCGTGATGGATCGAAATTCGACGGGCGCCAGATGAGCCCGTAGATGTCCACCTTGCCGTCGCGCCCCTTGCCGTGGAACGCTTCCGGATACTTCCACCCAGTCTTTAGCAGTTCCTTGGCGTTCGTCTCCTCAAGCGGCATGACCACTCCGCCATCAGACGTACGCCGCAGGACTACCTTGGTTGGCAGGTCCGGCCGCGAGTACGTGTCGATGAAATAGGAGTTCGAGGGTGAAACAATTGCCGCATGGTTGGCAGCTTCGGGCGTAAGCATTTTCAGGCCTGTGCCATCCAGATTGACACAGTAAAGATGCGTCAGATATGGATCCTCGCCCGCTTCCCTGCCGGACGCGAGGAAGTACACTTGGCGCGCTTTTTCGTTAATCTGCACGATCTGGCGAACGACCCACTCGCCCTTGGTCAACTGCTTTTTGAGTTCGCCGGTCTTGCCATCGAAAAGGTAGAGGTGGTTCCAACCATCGCGTTCGGAACCCATCAAGAACTCGGAGGCATCATTGACTGACTCGATGAAGTTCGTTGCCGGATCCACGAATGTATCCGACGCCTCTTCCAGTACCGTGCGGGTCTTGCCCGTGCTGGAATCTGTTTCGTGCAACACGTTCCGCTTCCAGCCGCGTTCAGAGGTGTTGAAGTAGAAGTGCCTGCTTTCCTTGTCCCACTCGAAACCGGGCCCGCCCTGGAATGCCATGCTGATGGGGTCGGCTTGGACGGCAATGCGCTGGCCTCGCTCGACGTCGAAAATTATCGGCTCGGCCCTGGACAGCGCCTCACCCGGGAGCGGGTAAGCATATGTGTATGCGATCGGGCGAAGCCTGTCCGGCGGGACAGACTGAATGGTCGTCATTCGCAGAGCGAAACGCGAATCCATGCGATAGGTGACGAACTTGCTTGAATCCGGAGCCCAGAAAACCGCCACATTCGGCTTGGCGCCGGTTGCTGCGCGCTGAATCAGTTCACCGCCGGAGGGCAGCGGCGTAGCGTAATCGTAGCTCTCGACGCCATCGTCGGTCAGCCGAATCTCCTGGTTGTTGCTGACCGACCGGACCCAAAGATTGTGATCTCGGACAAAGGCTTGCCATCTACCGTCCGGTGAAAAGCCGTCGCCACGTTGCCGCGGACGGTCCTTTAGCTTTAAGCAGTTATAGGTGTCGAGTGTGCAACGCCACTGCACTCCCGCGTGCGTGAACTTGATGTCGGGAGCTTTCGGGTCGTACGCGAACACGTCAAACGGGAGCTTATCGGCGTGATATTCCCTATCCGCGACACGGGAGAATGCGGCCGCGAGTTTCGCGTGATCGAATAGAGGTTCGCGCGTCTTCTTCGCTGCGTCTACGACCAGGAACTGCTTACCTTTTTGCGTTACGCTACGGTACCAGAAGCGGTCTGACTTCTCGATCCACTGCGGCTTGACGTCCGCTTCCTGTACGAGTTTTGTCACGTTCCAGGGCAGGAAGCGCTCGGCCCGTTTGTAGTCTTCCAACGTGCCCTGCGCCAACACCATCGCAGGTAGGATTAAAGAAAAGACAAGAGAAATGCTGGCTATACGATTCCGCATATAAAGTTTTGGCTCCGCACCGCTCAAGCGCCGCGTTAAATTAGTACGACTTGTTGTTGCACTTCCCCTGTCACTTCGGCTGTGCGCTCTCGAACGAGAACGTTCACCTCACTGCGCAGGCCGAACTCGGGCAGATAAATCCCCGGCTCAATAGAGAAACATGTGTTGGGAATGACTTCGCGCTCGTCCCGCACCTCGAAGTTGTCCATGTTGGCGCCGTTGCCGTGAACCTCGGTGCCGATGGAATGTCCGGTACGGTTGTTGAAATACGCGCCATAGCCCGCCTGTTCGATGACGTCGCGCGACTCCTTGTCGACTTCCCATCCCAGTAGCGTGCGGCCGGCTGTAAGCGTTTGCTGGACCTTGTTGATCCCCGCATCACGCGACTGCCGGACGATCTCGAATATGCCCTGAATGCGCTCCGGAACCGACGTCCCAACGTAGCCGACCCAGCTAATGTCGTAATAGACGGCGTTGGGCCAGTCCTTCTTGCCCCATATATCGAGCAGAATGAAATCGCCCTCTGCAATCCTGGCGGAGCTTTCGGCGGTTGGCGCGTAATGCGCGTTGCTGCTGTTCTGGTTGACGGCAACGATCGGAGGCGCGTCGGCTACGAGGTTCTCACGCTTGAAGGCCTCGACAAGCCACTGCTGGATTTCGAATTCGTTGCTCCCACCGCTGCGGGCGCGGCGTCCGATCTCCCGGAAAACGTCGCTCATGATTGAGTCAATCGAATCTCGCGCTGCGAAATGGCTGGCAATCTGCGCTTCGGTCCAGGTCGCCTCGCAAGTGGCCACCAGGTTTGCAGAGCTGATGACCTCCTTGCCCAGGCTGCGCACAAGGTCAATCGTTCCGCCATCCACAAGCGACACATAGAAGATCAGGTTGTTCGGCGAGAACTGCATCGCAATCCGCTGGTATGGCGCGAGCATCTGTTCCAGGTTGCCGACCAGTTTTTCCCACGCTGCATAGACCAGTTTGCGTCCCGGAAGTCCGTCAAGCTGAAATGGCTCGATTCGATGAACGAGTTTGACCGGTTCGCCTTCCGCCGGGACAAGATAAAACCAGCGGCGCGAAACACTCAGGGTCTCTGAAAGGCCGAGAATCCGATAAGCGATCGGATCGCGGTGATGGTGATCGCAGAACAACCAAGCTTCTATGCCGCGCGCTCGCAGCTCGGACTGGATTTCAGGAATCGATCGCATCGTATTGCTTCTTCCGTGACGAAGTTTTGCAACCCCTGCTTCACTTTACTTTCGCGGCGATGGCGACTGGCTCTGTTGTCTGCGGCTCTTCGTCAAAGAACGGAGCCCACTGCTCTCGCCGTGGCGCCTTCGTAATCAGGCTGACCACAACCAGCGAGATCAGCGAGACGATCAACGCAGGGAAGATTGCGTCGCGCGCCGCCCATGAAGCCGGCAGGAACTGCTTGCCGCCATAGCTCCAGGCGACGGTGACGAACGTCCCGAGCCCGATCGAAGTGACTGCTCCGGCTGCGGTCGCGCGCTTCCAGAAGAACGCCGACATCACAACCGGCGTAATCGCAGCAGAGTAGATGGTGTACGCATACAGCGCCATTGCCAGCACCGATGTCCAATAAGCACCCTGGATGAGCGCGAACACGCCGAGCCCTACAACGGCAAAGCGCGACAGCAAAATGATTTGCTTGCTTGACGCATTCTTGTTGATGAATCTTGAATAAACGTCTTCGACCAGATTGGTCGCCGGCGAGAATAGGTAATTGTTCGCCGTCGAAATCACCTTGGCAAAAACCGCCCCCATAAGCAGTGCGCCCATGAATGATGGCAGCGCGTGGCGGGCGACGAACGGGATGGTCTCACGAGGGCTCGCCATCAGCTCTGGCCTTGTACCGTAGAGGGCCGTGCCGAAGACGGCAATCGCGATGATCACCGTCTCCAGGAACACCGTTCCGACGATCCATCCGCCGACGGCAATTTTTGCGGCGCGCGCATCTTTGGCCGAAAAGAATTTTTGATACATGCTCTGATTGCCGAGCATGAGCAGGAACGTCGGAACGAAGAACTCCATCGCCTGGGTGAACGTCACGTGTCCGAGTACCTGGAACCGGTCTGCCGGAAGCGCCGCGTGCAGGCCTTCCCATCCACCTGCTGCGTAGAACAGCATCGGCGTGGCGATCAGGGTCGTAACCGTGACAAGAATGCCGATGACGACATCCGCATACGCGACGGATGACATCCCTGCCAAGGCAGTGAACAAGATCACGAAGGCGGCCACAATGTACATGCCAACCGTGGCATCAATTCCGGTGGCTAAGTGAAGAATGTCGCCGCCGCCCCTGAACTGGTACGAACAAATCGCGGTGTACGAGAACAAAATCGCAATTGTGCCGAGCACGCGGGCGGCCGCGTTGTAGCGCGTCTCAAGCAGGTCTGGCAAGGTAAACTGCGCAAACTTACGAGCGCGTGGTGCCACAAAGTAAATGATGAGGAGGCCAATCCACCCACCGGCCGGCTGCCACAATGCAGCAAAGCCATTCTTGGCGGCATTCTCGGCGCCCGCAAACAAGCTTCCGGCACCGACCCAGGAACAGAGCAGCGTTGCAACTAAGACGTAAGCGGGAAGACTGCGGCCTGCAACCAGGAAGTCTGCTTTGCTCTTCACCGTGCGACTGCGGAATACACTGACTCCCAGGAGGACAACAACAAGTAGAGCCAGAACCGTCACATATATATTCAAAGGTCCGACCTCGATCCGAGGCACTGCCATCGCTTTCGCGAGAAAGCAACTTCCATGGAGACACGCGACAACAGATTGCACGTCAGAGTTTTGGAACGACTCCGAACTTTATACTTTATGCACTCTGCCGTCCATGCTTTTCTTTGCTCCCGGTTGAGCTACGTTATCGTGGGTTTTCGAGCGAAATAAAGGAATAGACCGGCAACCCTAATGCGATGAATCAAACGACCTTAGATACCGCACCTGAGTAATTCGGAAATCCGAACCTGCGGGGGGCGTTTCGACAGCATCCGTAAATCGCAAGCACAGTCAGCCCGCAACCCTGCGGTGCTGTCACTCACGCCTTTGAGAGTCGTTTTTGGTTTTGCCGTTACGACTTCTCGCGGCGGCTCTTGATGAAGTCCTGGAGATACTGACCCGCTTCAATTATGTGGTGCCAGAGTGCTTCGCAAGCGACATCCGGCTGCCTGGTTTTGCAGGCATTCAGAAGGATCCTGTGTGCCCGGCCAGCGCGGTGAAGGTCGCGCGTGAACACGAGATGGAGCCGCGTGTAGCGGTCGGAATTGTTGTTCAGCGTGCGCAAAAGATTGATGAGGACAGGCCGATTAGCGGGGGCGTAAAGAGTGGAGTGGAATTGCCAGTTCCACTGTCCCCATGAACTGATGTCGGTATCTTGCTCGACTACCTGCTCATAGCCCTTCAGTATCTCTTCCGCCTTGCGGAAGTCCTCATCGGTAAAATTCGGGATTGCCTCCCTCAGAACGTGGCATTCCAGTACAGCACGAATATCGAACAGTTCGCCGATTTCTTCGGGTGACAACGCAGAGACGACGGCGCCGCGGTTGGCCACGATTGTGATCAACCCCTCGGCTTGTAGGTGGCGGAGCGCTTCGCGTACCGGAATGCGGCTGACCTGGAACTCAGCCGCGATGGCGTCCTGGCGCAACTGTTCGCCCTCGTGCAGTTCGCCGCGAATGATCTTTTGGCGCAGTTTGTCGGCTACCGCAGACGCAAGAGACTGTCTTTGGATTGCTGACGATTCCGCAGTGCGGACGGCGTCTGTTGTAATGCTCATAAGTGGCTTGTTGCCGATCATGTGAGAGACGACTGACATTTTATCCGTTGCTGCTCCCGCTCTGTATACATTATTTGATGCGCAGCCAGAGAAGGATGCGCTCCCATCCACGGTTGAACCCGTTCTCATTTCAGAAGTCAACCCTCCGGAATGCTCCGGAGGGTCTATTTGTTTACGGTTACTGAACTGTGATGTTCATAGTGGCTGAGCCTTGGGCGGGTGCCGATGCAGCCGTGACACTTAAGGTGTAGCTGCCCGGCTCAGTGTGCGGGACACTCGGAGAACCGCAACCGAACATGACGGTGAGCAGCAGCAATCCGATGATTGTAAGGAACGGAATGCGGCGGCTGCGTTTCGATTTGCCACCCGCAAATGGTGCGGCAAAGACGATCATCGGAAACGCGATCGCGAAGCCGTACATCATTCTTGTTCCAAGGCTCGCGCTCAGCGTGTGAGCAGAGAACGGCCCCGTAGTAGACACCGTTAATGTAACCGTCGTTGGCGTGCCGCTGACGGTCGGACTTGCCGGTGAGAACACGCACGAACTCAGCGGTGGCAACCCGCTGCAGGCCAACGTCACTGGCGCGGTGAGATTGCCATTTGTCGTTAGGGTCAGAAGGAAGGTCGCGCTCTGGCCTGGCCGGACTGTCGCCGCCGTCGTGTTGCCGACAATTGTGATCGCCGGCGCTGCGACGGTCGTCGCATCCGTGGCCGTATTGTTCGACGTGTTCAACTCGCCGCCGCCCGAAACAGTTGCGGTGTTTGTGACCGACGCCACGGCGTTCGGAGCGACATCAACCTTGAGCGTGATTCCCGGGTAGCTAGACCCGCTTGCCAGCACGTCCGGCCGCGAGCAAGTCACGGTGGGGGCCACGGTACACGTCCACCCTGTTCCTACCGCACTAATAGCAGTGAGCCCAGCGGGAATTACATCGGTGACCGTCACGTTGCCCACTGTGGGCCCGGCACCAACGTTGTTGACGATGATGGTGTACGTCGCGCCTTTCTGCGTCTGGATGAAGTTACCGGAATGCGATTTCGTTATGTTGAGATCGGCCACCTGGTTAACGGTTGTCGTGTCGGACGCAGCGTTATTCGAAGTGTTCGCGTCTGAACCCCCGGAAATAGTGACGGAGTTCGTGAGGTTCGGAGCTGCGTTAGCGGCCACGTTGACGATGAGGTTGATCACCGGGTAAGTGGCGCCGGCGACGAGCGCGTCGGTACGCGTACAGGACAGGGAAGAAAGCGTGCAAGTCCATCCCGTACCGCTGATGGCGGTGGCCGTCAGGCCGGCCGGCAACGTGTCAATAACTGTCACGGCTCCGGAAGTATTCGCCTGCCCGGCATTCGTGACAATGATCGCATAGGCGTCAGCGGTATTGCCCTGGCGGAAGTTGCCGGAATGCGTTACCGCAACCGCGAGGTCAGGAGAGAGGACGGAAATGGCAGCAGTGGCCGCTCCGCCGTTTCCGCCGTTGGTCGAGGTGACGATGCCGGTGGTGTTGACCTGATTGCCGCCAGCAACACCGACAACGTCGATCGAGAACGTACAGACGCTACTGGGGGCAATCGTCGCACCAGCAAGATCCACAGCGGACGCTCCCGCGGTTGCGGTGATGGTTCCACCGCCGCAGGAGCCTGTCAGGTTATTCGGGTTCGCTACAACCAGACCGCTCGGCAATACGTCGGTGAATGCCACGCCCGTCAGCGCCGTCGTAGTGTTCGGGTTGGTGATGGCAAACGAGAGGCTGACGTTCGAGTTCAACTGAACGGTCGCTGCCCCGAACGCGTTCGCGATCTGGGGCGGCGCAAGGACGGCGATCAGGGCCGCGTTACTAGTCGCGCCCGGGCCGCTTTCGATCGACGTGACAATGCCTGTCATGTTCGCGTGAACACCGGAGGTGACGCCGGTAACGTTCAGACTGAGGGTGCAGGATGCCGCGGTCGCAAGCGTTCCGCCCGCAAATGTGACCGAGTTTGTGCCGGGAATTGCATTGATCGTACTGCCAGTGCAGCTACCGGCGAGTCCGCTCGGATTGGCAATGACGAGGCCGGCGGGCAGCGTGTTCACAAAACCGATACCGCTCAACTGGATAGCGGTGTTCGGGTTCGTAATGGTGTAAGCCAGTGAGGTTGAACCCTGGATCGGTACGGTTGCTGTGCCAAACGTGTTAACGACCGTCGGCGGCGTGGCGACTGAGAGGCTGGCCGTTGCCGCGTTGCCGGCGCCGCCGTTGGTAGACGTCACGGCGGAGGTTGTGGCGCTGTGACTCCCCGATGCAGCGCCGGTTACCGCGACCGCGAACTCGCAGACGCCGTTCGTCGGAACGGAGGCTCCCGTCAGCGCGATGCTCGAAGGTGCCGCCGTTGTCAGCGTCCCGCCGCACACCGGTGCGGTGCCGTTCGATACCGTGAGGCCGACCGGCAACGTGTAAGTGAAGCCCACGCCGCTCAGCGCGACAGTATTCGCCGCTGGACTGGTGATGGTGAGGGTCAGGCTGCTAATGCCATTCAAAGGAATGGCAGTTGGCTGGTAGACCGCGGCAATCGACGGCGGAGCTACGACGGTGATCGATGCCGACGCCGTACCGCCATTTCCGGCTTCCGTTGAGGTGACATTACCGGTCGTGTTGTTTTGAATGCCAGCCGCGATGCCAGTGACATTCACCGCGAAACTGCATGAGGCACTGGCCGCAACTGTCGCGCCCGAGAGGCTGATGGAGTTCGTCCCCTGATCTGCGGTTATCGTCCCTGCACCACAGGAGCCCGAAAGTCCATTCGGTGTCGAGATGACCAGGCCGGACGGAAGTGTGTTGGCAAAGGCGACGCCGTTGAGCGAGGTCGTCGTGTTCGGATTAGTGATGGTGAAGCTCAACGACGTCGAGCCGGTGAGCGGAATGCTCGCTGCGCCGAACGAGTTGACGATGGTGAGTGGCGCAACAACGGTCAGAGATGCGTTGGAGGTGTTGCCTGCACCGCCTTCGGTCGAGGTTACGGAAACGCTGTTGTTTGCCACGACGGCAGTCGAACCTGTGACGTTTACAGACACAGTGCAGGAGCTGTTCGAAGGAATAGTGCCGCCAACGAGCGAGAAGCTGGCCGCGCCAGCAACTGCCGTCGCTGTGCCGCCGCAGGTGTTATTCAAGCCGCTGGCCGGAGCCACGACCAGACCTACCAAGTTGTCGGTGAAGCCAATCCCAGTCAGCGGAATCGGATTCGCCGCGGGATTTGTGATCGTCAGCGTAAGCGAGGTCGAGGCATTGATCGGAATAGTTGCAGCGCCGAATGCGCTGGCGACGATGGCCGGTGCCGCCACCGTGATGCTGGCCGTTGCCGTGTTTCCGGTGCCGCCATTGGTGGAAGTGACGGACGTTGTGTTCGTCACTAGCCCTGATGCGATGCCCTTGACATTGAGAGTGACACTGCACGCTCCGCCGGTCACCACGTTCGCTCCGCTCAGGGAGACTGTTCCGGAACCGTCGACTGCGGTTGCAGTACCGCCGCAGGTGCTGCTCAGGGCGCTGGGCGTGCCCACCACAATGCCTGCAGGCAGCGTGTCAGTGAATGCCACTCCGGTCAGTCCTACTGTGTTTGCCGCCGGATTGGTGATGGTCAGAGTTAGGGACGTCGTGCTATTCAGCGCAACGCTTGCCGCGCCGAAGGCCTTCGCAATCGATGGCGGCGCAACAACGGTCATGCTGGCGGACGCTGTCCCTCCTGTGCCGCCGTCAATTGAGGTCACTGCACCCGTGGTGTTGTTCTGGAGTCCCCCGGCTAAACCAGTCACACTAACCGAGAACGTACAGGAGGCGTTTGCCGCGAGTGTTGCCCCAGACAGGCTGAAGTTCGACTCGCCTGCGACAGCCGAGATCGTTCCGCCGCCGCACGTGCCGGAGACGGTGTTCAATGACGCGAGCACCAGTCCTGCTGGCAGCGTATTCGCGAATCCGACTCCAGTCAGCGAAACCCCGGGATTTGCATTGTTGATCGTGAATGACAACGAGGTCGATGACCCGACTGGCATGCTCGCGGTGCCGAAGGTGGTGATCATCGTAGGCGGTGCCACCACTGTTATCGATGTGCTAGCCGTGCCACCTGCGCCCGTTGTCGTCGAAGAGATCGCTGTGGAGAAGTTTTTCAATCCCGCCGTTGTACCAGTCACATTGATGGAGAACGCACACGATGCGCCGTTCGTAGCCAGAGTGCCACCGGTCATGCTTATCGTGGAACTGCTCGGGATTGCCGTGATGACTTCACCATTACATGATCCCGTCACGCCGTTCGGAGTCGAAACGACAAGTCCTGCGGGCAGCGTCGCGCTGAACGAAAGGCCGTTGGCGGCAGTGGCTGTGTCGCCATTCGTAATCGTGAATGCCAGAGCGGCAGAACTGTTCAGCGGAGTTGTGGCCCTGTCGAACACAACATTGAGAGACGGCGGACTCAAAATGGTAATGCTCGCGCTCGCCATGTTGCCTGCGCCGTAGAGCGTGGACGTAACCGGACCGGATATTTGCGTCTTAATACCCGAGGTCGCAGCAACGACGTCGAGTTCGACATTGCAGTTCGAGTTCGCGGCGTTTGTGCCCCCGGAAAGGCTGATCGAATTTGTTCCTGGCGTTGCCGTTACGACGCCACCGCAGGTATTCGACAATCCGTTTGGACTGGCAACCACCATAGACGACAGTATGTTCGTAAACGAAACATTTGGGTCAGCGAGCGGATTGGGGTTGGCAATCGTGAACCTGAGCTTTACCGGGATATTCACGGGGGCCGTAGGTGCAGCGAAGCTGGCGCTGATAACGGGCGGAACCGGCGTAAAGAAGTTTGCCGTGACGCTTTCCGGAGCGTTCACCGTAATCGTGGTTGAGGCGGCATTCGCGTTCGCAACCGTCGCCCCGGTCCAGTTCAGGAACATACGGTTCGCTGCCGGCGTCGCCTGTAGCGCAACCACGCTGCCGTGGTCATGGTAGTTGGTGCCGGGCGCGGGCGTGATATTGCCATCCGCGACGGCTGACACCGCAGTGGTCAGCTGATGTTGAGCGGTAAATTGTGCCTGGTACAGCGGCGTTGGATTCGCGCAGCCTGGTGCTGTAATTGGGAGGGACGGATTCGTATGGGTTGCGCCGCTAGGCAACAACCAGCTACTAAAGATGTATCGCGTAGGGTCACCGTCACCCTGAGGCGAAGCCGTTACGATAGTGTGAGGCGTGCCGGAAATCCACTGGAAAGTCCCGCCGCCCGGCGTGCCATCAACGTTGAAGCTGAGACCTGGCTGGTTTGAGTTGACGGTGGTGGCGACCAGGTTATCGATTTTGCGCACACGCTGGTTCTGCGAGTCGGACACATACAGGTGACACCAGGAATCAAACGCAAGACCCAGCGCAGAACTGAATCGCGCGCTACTCACCGCGCCGCCATCACCGGCGAAAGCGTTGGTTCCCGCCAAACCGCCAATCACGCCGGTCGAGAAATGCTTAAGTGCGAAGTTGTCCATGTAGTCGACTCCGCCAAGGGGCGAGCCTGTAACGGGATAATTCGCGACAACGGACGCGCCGATATTCACCAACGTAGTGGATGGGCCGGACGGAACGACTTGGCTGAGCGTGACGCCCGTGCCCATGTCTGCCTGGCTTGCCCATAGATTGCCCAAGCTATCAACGGCGAGGCTCATGAGCGAGAGTCCGCTGGAGTAAACAGAAGTGCGGCCCGAGAAGTCCGCTAACTTAAAGCGATGAATCTGAGAATTCGCGATTACATATACGTAACCCTTTGTTGAATCGACAGCTATGTCGCGCAGATTCTGACCGTTGGATGCAACGGGGTGCGTGAGCGTGCCTGCGCTGTATTTGAAGATGCCGTTGCTGTCGGTCGCAATGTAGATATTGCCAGTCGTGTCATTGGCGATATTGAAATTGCCAACGTGAACTCCGGCCGCGAGGCCAGAGTCGAGCTGCGCGCCGGTGATGACCGTGCTCATCTTGCCGTCGTTGCTGACCCTGCGAATCGCGCGATTTGCCTGGTCGGCGATGTACATGTTGCCGGTGCCGTCGAACGCTACCTTCTGGATGTTGTTACTGACAGTCGCCGAGGTTGCGGGCCCTCCGTCGCCCAGGTAGTTGGGATTACCGGGAGTGGGTACCGTATTGATGTTGCCGCCGACCGGGAACCACCGCATGATCTGCGGGCTGCCGCCGCCAAAAAAGACACTTGGGCCGGCACTGCTGACTGCCAGACCGTACACGTTGTAATTGCCTATGCCGGCGTTGATAGCCGGGGAGCCATCTCCGGTAACGGTATTCGTCCCGTTGCCGGCCATGAGTTCCAGACTGCCAGCGCCGTTGTGGTCGAATCGACCGATACGGTTGTCCAGTTGGCTATTGAAGTAGATGAAGTTGCCTGCGACCGCCAGCACCGGTGAGTAGTCCAGGTTTACCGCCGTTGGCGCTACGGCGCTGCCATTCCAGCAGGTCATACAGAAAGCTGAGTCTTGTCCTGCGAGCTTGGTAATTGCGCCCGCAACGCCGTTCGTATTTACGATCTTGACGATGACGCCCGAGTTGTTTCCGAACCCGGCAAAGATGACGGCATCATTGGACGCGTCAACCCGAACCGTGTAAGCCCACCAGGTTGACGCCGTGTACCACTTGCTGACAGCGGCGCCGCTAATCTTGTAGATATCCGAGCCGTCCGCGACGAAGATGTTGCCGTTGGAGTCTATTGTCAGCGACTGGGGGTTGAAGCCGGTAGCCACCGTCGTAATGATGCCCGTCGCCAGATTGACTTTCCGGACTCGACCGTTCGCTGGGTCTCCGCAGGCATCGGCTATGTAAAGGTTGGCTTCGGCGGCATCCAACGCAACGTCGCATGGTGCTTTCAGTCTTGCGGAAGTCCCAGGGCCGCCGTCACCGGCAATGCCGCTGACGCCGGTGCCTGCGATGACCGTGAATCCAGGGCTCACCGTCGCCGCACCAGTTACCTTCATAACCCGACTGGCCACGCCATCCGCAATGTAGAGATCCCCTGTACCGTTGGCGACAGCGCCGTTGAAGCGCTGCAAGCCCGCTCCCGGACCACTTCCCGCGACCGTATTGATGTCGCCGTACTGAGCAAAACAGGTTAGAGAAGCTAACAAAACGACAAGGACACAAGCGCACACGCGCGCGGTAATACGGTCGCTGGATCTCATTGGTTTGAATTGGCTCCGAACGTTAGAAACGCTTGAAAGAGGCCCCTGTAATTACTGCTGTTGGGAAGCGGTCGGCTGCGCGGGAATCGTACTCTCTCCAGAGTAGATGGTCAACTACTTACCTAAATAACTCAAGGCATGACTGCCATTTGCGGAAACAAAGTTGAGGCATTCCCAACCTGGAACTGCGGAGTATTTCACTGCGTGCTCAAGCGGAACGTGATCGAGTGGAGCGAGGATTCACAAGTGCGAGGATTGGAGCAATATGGGGTGGCTATTCGTAAGACTGCTGACAAAGCCAGTTCAGAACACGCGTAGTGGTGAGCGTAGCGCTTTTTTGTTTTGGGCGCGTAGTCGAACCACCTTGCGTCTTCGTCGCACAGGGTCTTCGTAGAAAGGGCTTAATACCTGGGGATTTTGCCGTCAACCTTGTCGGCCCAGCCAATGATGCCGCCCGCTAGACTTGTGACTTTTAGAAATCCCGCTTTGCGAAGGAACTCGACGGCTTTAGCGCTGCGAACGCCGCCTTTACAATGCGCGACGATTTCCCGGCCGGGATCCAACTCGTGCACACGTTGAGCGAGGTCGCCGAGAGGGATGAGATGCCCGTGCAGGTTGCATATCTTATATTCATGCGGGTCGCGAACATCGAGCACAAAGATGTCTTCACCCGCATCGAGCCTGCGCTTCAGTTCTTCCGGTTGTATCTCCGGCACCGCGGCGGCGCTGGACATCTCTTCACCACGAACTCCGCAGAACTGGTCATAGTCGATCAATTCCCTGACCGACGGATTCAGGCCGCACACCGGGCATTCGGGATCCTTGCGCAGTTTCACCTCGCGGAAACGCATTGTCAGTGCGTCCACGAGCAGGAGCCGGCTAATCAATGACTCGCCAGAGCCAAGGATTAGTTTGATAACTTCGGTCGCCTGAATGACTCCGAGAAGGCCCGGCAAAACACCCAGCACTCCTCCCTCTGCGCAGGACGGCACCATTCCCGGCGGTGGCGGCTCGGGATACAGGCACCGGTAACAGGGTCCGCTCTCCGCCGCGAAAACGCTGGCCTGGCCCTCGAACCGGAAAATGGATGCATACACGTTGGGCTTTCCACTCAGCACGCAGGCGTCGTTCACCAGGTAGCGCGTGGCAAAGTTGTCGGTGCCATCGGCGATGATGTCGAACTCGCGGAACATATCGAGTGCGTTTTTGCTTGAGAGCTTGGCGTCGAAGCGGCGGACATTAACGAACGGATTGATCGCTTCGATCTTTTCCGCAGCTGACTCGACTTTCGAGCGCCCTACATCGCTGGTCGTGTGAATGATTTGCCGCTGAAGGTTGGTGTAGTCCACTACATCAAAATCCACCACTCCGAGCGTGCCGACGCCGGCGGCGGCCAGATACAGAGCAACAGGCGAGCCAAGGCCTCCGGCCCCGACGCACAGAACACGTGCCGCCTTGAGCCGCTGTTGCCCATCCAACGCGACCTCCGGCATGATCAAATGCCGCGAATAACGCAGTATCTCTTCATTTGTGAGATTGACTGGCTTCGCAGTATCAGTTGACGCAGGCATCCTTCACCTCCGAAATCTCGCCATCTTTACTCGCACCGACCAGCAAAGTGCTAGCTCCTAGCCGCCAGCGATGGCGCCCACGACTAGAAAAGGCTCAGCCCCGGCTGCAACGGCCTCGGGGAGCGGGGTGTCCGGTGGTTCGTGGGAGAGGTCCTGCTCGCAAGCGAAAAACCTCACAAACGGTCTTCGCTTTTGCGTGACGTGATCACGTATCGTCCCACGCAGCACCGGGTAAAGTGTCTCGAGTGCGTCGAGAATCGAAGACTGCGTGGCCAGTCCCTCGACTTCGAGTTTCACCTCGCCGTCGGCGCGCGCCAGCGTTCGCAAGTGTGCCGGAAGTACGACTCGAATCATGGCAGCGTCTGCACCTCTACGGAAAGCACGGCCGGAAGGTCTCTGACGATCGGGGCCCAGGTATCTCCGGCGTCGGCCGATGCGTACACCTGTCCCCCTGTGGTGCCGAAATACACGCCACACGAATCGAGCGAGTCGACAGCCATCGCGTCGCGCAACACGTTCACGTAACAGTCGCTTTGCGGCAGGCCTTTCGTGAGTGCCTCCCACTCATTGCCGCCTGTCCGGCTACGATAGACGCGCAGTTTGCCATCGGGCGGAAAGTGCTCCGAGTCGCTCTTGATCGGAACGACGTAGATGGTATCTGGTTCGTGCGCGTGAACGTCGATAACAAACCCGAAATCGGACGGCAAGTTGCCGCTCACCTCTTGCCACGAATCGCCGGAGTTGTCGCTGCGCATGACATCCCAATGCTTCTGCATGAATAACACGCCCGAACGCGATGGGTGCATGGCGATGCGATGAACACAGTGTCCCACGTCTGCATTTGGATCGGGTATGTGCTGGGACGTCAGCCCGCGGTTAATCGGTTGCCAGGTCTTGCCGGCATCGTCGGTGCGGAACGCACCCGCCGCCGAGATAGCGATGAAGATACGCTGGGGATTGCTCGGATCCAGAAGGACCGTGTGCAGACACATTCCCCCCGCACCCGGTTGCCAACGCGGCCCTGAACCGTGGCCGCGCAGTCCAGAGAGCTCCTGCCACGTCTGCCCGCCGTCGGTCGAGCGAAACAGGGCGGCGTCTTCGACTCCCGCGTAGACCGTTTCCGGTTCGGTGAGCGAGGGTTCAAGATGCCACACCCGCTTGAACTCCCAAGGATGCGCCGTGCCGTCGTACCACTGGTGAGTGCCGGGAACGCCATCGTAAACGAACTGATTCCCCACCGCGTCCCACGTCTTGCCACCGTCATTGGAGCGCTGGATAACTTGTCCGAACCATTCGCTGGATTGGGACGCATAGATCCGGTTCGGGTCAACCGGTGATCCCTTGACGTGGTAAATCTCCCAGCCCGCAAAGTGGGGACCGCTGATGTCCCACCGTTCACGTTTCCCGTCTGACGTGAGTACGAAGGCTCCTTTGCGCGTGCCAACCAGTACCCGTACCTTGCTCATAGTCGCTCCTTCTCGCCAGTTCGTTATGGGTGGCCGAGCAGCCGGAGGAAGCCGAGTGAGGCATCCCCCAACCATGACTCAGGATGGTTGTTCGCAGTTGATCATCCATGGTGTGCCGAATCGGTCGACAACCATACCAAAGCGGAGCGCCCAGAAAGTCTTCTGGAGCGGCATTTGCACCTTGCCGTTTTCCGCAAGTGCCTGAAATATGCGCTCTGCTTCTGCGAGTTCCTTAATGCCGAGCGCTATGGAGAACCCTTGTGGCTGTTGATAGCGGTCCGGCGGAGCGTCGGAAGCCATCAACACCCTGTCGCCAATGGTCATGCGCGCATGAAGAATCTTCTTGTGCCAGTCCGGTGGAACGTGTTCTGCCGCGGGCGATCCCCCGTGGGTCATCATCGCCTCGATCTTGCCGCCAAGACACTGCTCGTAAAACTTGAACGCTGCCTCGCACTCGCCGTTGAAAGTCAGATAAGCATCCAATTCCATCATGTACTCCTTTCGGCTCATCGTTCAGAAATCCGTTGACTGCAAGTTACTGGTTACACCTGTTCCCACGGTCAATGCCGCGAGAGTCATTACTTCCTGTTCTCCAAGCGTGCGCGCAGTTGCGCCTCCTGCTGCTTGAGCTCAGGCGTAAACTCCGGACCGAAGTTCTCCATCTCGAACACCTGGCGAATCTCGATCTCCGCCTCTTCTCCGGTCGGATTTGGGCAGCGCTTGACCCACTCGATCGCCTCTTCTTTGGACTTCACCTGCCACAACCAGAATCCGGCAATCAACTCCTTGGTCTCGGCAAAGGGACCGTCAATCACCGTCCTCTTCTCTCCCGAGAACTTGACGCGAGCGCCCTTCGAACTCGGTTGGAGCCCTTCGCCCGCGAGCATCACCCCGGCCTTCACCAATTCTTCATTGAACTTCCCCATCGCAGTCAACAACTGCTCGCTCGGCATCACACCCGCCTCGGTGTCTTTATTGGCTTTGATCAGCACCATGAAGCGCACTTTCGATCTCCTTATTCTGCCGGGCCAGACCGGTTTGGGGCGGCGCCTGACTACGCATGTCGGTTATGCACGGCTGAGTTACGGTTTTGAGTTTTCACAGGCGCGACGGGGGTCACCAGCTAGTCGAACGAGTAGATGCAGAATCAACAGGCGAGATGATTTATTTCTTTGACACTCGCCTCGTTGAAGCGGAGACGCAGGTCTCACGCGTCCACCCAATATCCGGGATTTTCGCGGCGGTCTCGATGGGCCTCGTCAGAACTCTTCGAGCGGCGGCGGTTCACCGATCCTCTGGTTACGCAGCCGGCATCATCTTCTTCATCCGCTCTTGCAATTCCTGCGGCGACACATCTTCTATGTGAGTTGCGATTCCCCAGAGGTGTCCGAATGGATCCTGGATAAAACCGGAGCGATCTCCGTAGAACTGGTCCTGAACCGGCTTCAGAATCTTCGCACCCGCAGCGGCGGCGCGCTCGACTACGTTGTCAACATCCGGGATGTACAAATACAAGCTCACCGGGCTTGCGCCGAGGCTTGCGGCACTGGTGTAACCCGGCCCCATGTTGGGATTTTCGTCGGCCAACATGATGTGTGAGTTGCCGATCTTCAGCTCGGCGTGGCCGACTTTGCCGTCAGGCTGGTCCATGCGGAAGATCTCGGAAGCACCAAATACTTCTTTGTAGTAGTCGATGGCTTGGGCAGCGCCCTTGACGACCAGGTAAGGCGTGATGGTGTTGTACCCTTCGGGAATATGCGAGACCTTTTTCATGACTTTTTCTCCTTCAGAATTCAGCCCTGTTTTCAGAGTGCAGCCGTGTCCGAATTGAGGTGTTATAGACCGAGTTGTAGCTTCGCCGCTTCCGACATCAAACCTATGTGCCATGGCGGATCGAACACGATATTGACCTGAACATCCTTCACATCCGGCAGTTGTGAGATCTTGCTCTCGGCGGTGGCTTTCAGCACGTTAGCCATGCTGCAGCCTGGGGCCGTCAGGGACATGTCCACCTCGATCCGGTTTCCAGCTTGTTCGAGCGGCACGATTTTTAATGAGTAGATCAGGCCAAGGTCAACGATGTTGACCGGAATTTCCGGATCGTAGATGGTCTTCAGTTCGTCCCAGATCATCTGCTCATCGAGCGGGCCTTCTCTTTGCTTCTGCTGCGTGGTCATCCTCGGCGCCTCTTGATGATCATCCGGAGCCTGGATTCGAAGTAACTTGCTGCCATCATGCGATTCCATGTTGCTGCTCCAAGTTGTCTTCAGCACTCATCCAACTTCATTCCATCGCAACGCGGGTTGCTCCTCGCCGGATTGCGTCGAGGCACCAGGCACATGAACGACCCGGAACAGGGCAGCATCGATCAAAGCCGCGACATGGCTGCGCGCGGAAGCGTTGCCCATGCGCTCCAGGCACTCACTGGCAAAGGCGAGCAGCAGGAGTTTCCGCGCTGAAGCCTCGTCGATACCACGAGAACGCAGATAGAAGAGCGCATCCTGTTCGATTTGGCCAATGGTCGCGCCGTGAGTACACTTCACGTCGTCGGCGTAGATCTCCAGTTGTGGTTTGGTGTCAATCTGCGCATCGTCGGAAAGCAGCAGGTTGCGGTTGGTCTGCTTGGCGTCGGTCTTTTGCGCCGCTTTGTGTACGATGATGCGGCCGTGGAAAACGCCGTGCGACTGGCCATCAAGGATTCCGTTGTAGAACTGCCTGCTACTGCTGTGCGGACTCTTATGTTCTACGAGCATGTAGTTGTCGAGATGCTGGCGGCCATTTCCGGCGAACAGGCCATTGATCAGGCATTCGCTTCCTTCTCCCGCCAATACTGCATGAACGTTATTACGCACAAGTCCACCGCCCAGCAAGATTGAGTGCGAAGCAACGTTCGCGCTTCTTGACTGCTCGATCCGAAGAGTTGAGATATTGAACGCCTGTTCGCTTTCGGACTCAATTGTGTAGTGCGAGATGGTTGCGTTTTCTCCCGCGACAAGCTCGGTGGCCGTATTGCAAAACGTTGTGCTGCCAGAGAGTGAAACGCCATCGACTGAAACGCCATAAAGCGAAACATACTCTTCCACGATCGTGGCCTGGCTGCCTTCCTCGGCTATTACGAGATTCCGTGGAAAGCTGACGCTGGGCGTGTCGGCGCTCGTCGAGAGATACAGCATGCAGATGGGGGCCTCTACGACAACGCCACGAGGGACTCGAACATACGCGCCATCTTCCGCGAAGGCCGTGTTCAAGGCACAAAACGCGTCCCGCCGAATGTCTAGATAAGAACCCAAATGAGCCGCGACCGACTCAGGCTTGCTCGCGATCTGAGCGGCTAAGCCACTCACTTCTATCCCTTGCGGATCAGTCGGTAGTGACGATAACTCCCGCGCCCATCGTCCATCTACGAACACGAGCTGGCAGGCAGCTCCGGCGACCTGATATTTTTCGATCTGTGCGCGCGACAGCAACTCGTGGCCATTCCGTATCAACTGGAATGGAGTTTGTGCCAGGCGCGAGACGTTGGTGAACCGCCAGTCCTCATCATGAGTTGTCGGAAAGCCAACTTCAAAAAAGCGTGCAAAGGCGTCCTGCCGGAGCTTTCGCAGCCATGGCAGATCGTGACCAGCGGCACGCTGCTCGAAATTACTGAAGGACGCTAGATAGCTGTCCAATTGTTGTGGCGCTGCAATCAAGTGCTGCCTCCCCCATTATGCGGGCATCGCCGGGCGCGTGTCGGGCTCGGGGCGGCCATAGCCCGTTTCTTCCAACTCAAGCGCCAACTCCGGACCGCCCGAACGGACGATTCGTCCATCCACCAGGACATGCACAAAGTCGGGAACGACATAGTTCAGCAGGCGCTGGTAGTGCGTAACCAGAATCATCCCTCGATCCGGGCTTCGCATTGCATTCACTCCCTTGGCGACAATTCTCAAAGCGTCTATGTCGAGACCTGAATCCGTCTCGTCGAGGATTGCGAGCCTTGGTTCGAGAATCGCCATTTGGAGGATTTCGTTCCGTTTCTTCTCGCCGCCTGAAAACCCTTCGTTCACCGAGCGATTCGCGAGTTGTTCATCCATCTCCAGCAGCTTCAGCTTTCCCCTGAAGAACGGAAGAAATTCAATCGCATTCATTTCTGGGATGCCGTGGCACTTGCGAATGGCGTTCAACGCAGAACGCATGAAATATGCATTGCCAATTCCCGGGATCTCGAGCGGATATTGAAAGGCCATAAAGACACCTTCGCAGGCGGCTTCTTCAGGCTTCATCGCGAGCAGATCTCTACCCTCGAACAACACCTGCCCTTCCGTAACCTCATAGTTTTCGCGGCGAGCCAGCACCTGTGCGAGCGTGCTCTTGCCCGAGCCGTTCGGTCCCATGATGGAATGCACTTCGCCGGCTCCGACCTTTAGGTCGATGCCTTTCAGGATTTCATGCCCAGCGGCCCTGACATGGAGATTGCGAATTTCCAACAAGCTCATTTGTGATTCCTTGAAAAACCAATTCTTTGTAGTGCTCGATTTCTACCCAACGCTGCCTTCCAGGCTGACGCTCAACAACTTCTGTGCCTCTACTGCAAATTCCATAGGCAGTTCGCGAAAGACGCGCTTGCAGAAGCCGCTTACGATCATCGAAACGGCGTCCTCAGCTTTGAGGCCGCGCTGGCGCAGATAGAAGAGTTGATCTTCGCCAATCTTGGATGTGGAAGCTTCGTGCTCCATTCGAGCGGATGCGTTCCTGACCTCTATATAGGGAAAGGTATGCGCGCCGCACTTGTCGCCGATCAGGAGCGAATCGCACTGCGTGTAGTTGCGAGCCCCTGTCGCTCCCTTCAATATCTTGACTCCCCCTCGATACGTATTCTGACCGTGTCCAGCGGAGATTCCCTTGGACACAATCGTGCTGCGCGTGTTCTTACCGAGGTGGATCATCTTTGTTCCTGTGTCAGCCTGTTGATAGTTGTTGGTGAGAGCCACGGAGTAGAACTCACCTACTGAGTTGTCGCCCTGGAGAATGCAACTCGGGTACTTCCACGTGATCGCCGAACCGGTCTCCACCTGCGTCCAGGAGATTTTGGAATTAGCTCCCAGGCACTTGCCGCGCTTCGTTACGAAGTTGTAGATTCCGCCCCGCCCTTCTTTGTCGCCGGGATACCAGTTCTGCACGGTGGAGTACTTGATCTGCGCGTTGTCGAGCGCTACCAGTTCGACCACGGCCGCGTGCAGCTGGTTCTGGTCGCGAATGGGAGCCGTGCAGCCCTCGAGATAGCTCACCTGCGAATCGTCATCGGCGACGATCAGCGTGCGCTCAAACTGTCCCGTCTCAGCGGCGTTGATGCGGAAATAGGTGGAGAGCTCCATCGGGCAATGAACGCCTTGGGGCACGTAGACAAAAGAGCCGTCCGTGAACACGGCCGCATTGAGTGCCGCGAAGAAGTTATCCGTATGCGGAACCACCGAGCCAAGATACTTCTGCACTAGCTCAGGGTGGTTCTGCACTGCCTCGGAAAACGAGCAGAAAATGATTCCCAGCTCTGCCAGCTTTTCCTTGAAAGTTGTCGCCACAGAGACGCTGTCAAATACGGCATCGACGGCCACACCCGCCAGCATCTTCTGCTCCGAAAGCGGAATACCTAGCTTTTCGTATGTGCGCAGGATCTCCGGGTCCAATTGCTCCAGACTCTCCAACGCTGGCTTCGTTTTCGGCGCCGAGTAGTACACGATCTCCTGGTAGTCGATTGGCGGATATTTGATGTTGGCCCACTTGGGCTCGGCCTGCGCCTTCTGGAGCGAGGCCCAGTGGCTAAACGCCTTCAGCCGCCACTGCAACATGAAATCGGGCTCCCGCTTCTTGGTTGAGATGAGGCGAATAATGTCCTCATTCAGTCCTCGCGGGACCCTCTCCTCATCGATCTCGGTGATGAAGCCCCACTTATACTCGCGCTCCGCAAGCTCTCGAATATTGTCAAGTTCTGTGCTCATTGCACCTTCTCAGACGACCGAGTGATCGTCGACACATAGTTACCGTGTCCATCTTTGATGGCTGTCAATTGCAGTGGCCGCGCCAGATCGGAAAGCGTGACCCTCTCCAGCGTCTCTCGTATGGCTTGACTGATGACCCGCTGATTCGCCTTCGTCGGACAGCTATGCTCAAGGTCGCATAGACCTGAGATATCCGTGCTGCACTCGGTCAGCGCGATCTCGCCTTCCAGAGCGGAAATGACTTCGGCGACCGAAATGTCGGCCGGTCGCCTCGCAAGGCTGTAACCGCCCTTGATGCCCCGATGCGATATCAGCAGCCCACTATTCAGTAGTGTCTTCAGGAGCTTGCTCGCGGTTGGTATTGGCAGCCGCGACTCAGCCGCCAGGTCGCGCGCCGTGCGCAGCGAACCATTGCGGTCGCGAGCTATTACCGTCAAAAGGACTAACCCGTAGTCCGTGAGCTTGGATAATCGGATCATCTTGTCGCCTTCTTTCGAAGCTCGAGCCACTGGTCAATATAGTACCAATCTGGTACACTTTTATTGTACGTCGCATGGCCAGTCTTCGCAATAGTTGGCAGGAATTCTGTCATTCCACAAAAGCAATTCGTAGGAGGCAGAGATGAGCAAGAAAATCGAAGAGCGCGGTTACATCACTCCCGACGTCCTGGTATCGACCGACTGGGTAGAGGATCACTTGAACGACCCGACGGTCCGCATTGCGGAGTCCAACGAAGACCCGCTGCTATACGCCTCCAATCACATTCCCGGCGCGGTGGAGATCGACTGGACTCGCGACCTCAACGATCCGATCCGGCGCGATTACCTCAACCGGCAACAGTTCGAGGCGCTGATGCGCCGCAGCGGGGCTACGCCCGAAACCACCATTGTTGTCTATGGCGACAAAAACAACTGGTGGGCAACATACGCTTTTTGGGTGCTGCAACTATTCGGACACACGCGGGCCAAGGTTATGGATGGCGGCAGGCTGAAATGGATTAAGGAGAATCGTCCAGTCTCACGCGAAGTTCCCCGATATCTGGCGACCCAATACCAGGCTCCCGAGCGCGACGACACTCGTTTCCGGGCCTTTCGCGATCAAGTACTCGAACACCTTAGAAAGAAGCAGCCGTTGGTAGATGTTCGCAGTCCTGAAGAATTTACGGGCGAGCGGCTGCACATGCCCGAGTATCCAAACGAAGGGGCTCTGCGCGCCGGCCACATTCCAGGGGCTTTCAGCATCCCGTGGGGGCGTGCCGTCAACCAGGAAGATGGCACCATCAAGGACGCTCTCGAGTTGCGGAATATCTACCTGGACGAAAACAAGCTGCTCCCCGAGGACGATGTGATTGCTTACTGCCGAATTGGCGAGCGGAGCAGCCACACCTGGTTTGTTCTCCATTATCTACTCGGTTTTCGGAATGTGCGAAACTATGACGGCAGCTGGACAGAGTGGGGGAACCTCGTCCAGGTTCCAATCGAGAATCCGAGCGCAGAGGCACGGCATGAAGCAGCTGCCTGAACGATTCGAGACCCTGCTCGACGCGCTGGAGAGTCTGGACCGTACCGACCGAATGCAGATGCTGGTCGACATCGCGGGACAGTTCCGGCGCGTGCCCGCCTCCATCGCAGAGCGGCCATATCCTGTCGAGCGCCGCGTCCCCGGATGCGAGTCGGAGGCGTATGTTTGGGCGCGCCCGGGCAGCGGCGGAACACTCGATTACTATTTTGCGGTGGAGAATCCGCAGGGAATTTCGGCTATGGCGCTTGCCTCGATACTGGGTGATTCACTTTCCGGAATTCCGCCCGAGGAGATCGTGACCATACCGGCTGACGTGGTGTACCGCATCTTCGGCCGTGAGCTCTCGATGGGTAAGTCCCTGGGATTAATGGGAATGGTGAACATGGTGCGTGCCATCGCTCATCAGCACTTGCGCGCTCGGGAAGCTACGCGCCAACAGTCTCAGACATAAATACGCTGGACATTGGTGCACGTCGGAAGGCGAACACACACACTTCGACGCAAAGCATACTTGGCTGTGTAGCTGACTAAGCCACGTTCTTACGCTCGCTGCGAGTGACGGAAGTAAAGCTCGGTGAGCGTAGGCCGTGGATTTTGTATGCTTCGTTCAGCGTATGTACGACGTGCAGCCCGTTGTGGACTTCGCTTCTGCTGATCTGAAACATTCGCGCCAAGCCGTAATCCAGATCGCGCGGAGCTACGATGACCCGAATCTGAGCACCCTGAAACAGACGAGGATTCTTCGCCATGCGGCGAACAGTTTCCGAAGACACTGCGAGTACGGTAACCGGTGACAGATCCAGTATCCCGCCACAAACCTTTTCAGACGCCAGGAATTCCCGGACGGAGTTATACAAATCCGAAGCACCCTGATCAGTAAGTTCACCATCAACCGTGACGCGAAGGATCTTATTGCTTGAGTCGAATTCCAGCAGGTAACCCATGTTCGCTACTCCAACGAAGAATGCCTTAACACGAACAACAATGCTTCAGGGGTTTGTAAGTCGCTTCTGTTTTCGTTTGCAATGTGGACTGCATTTCCGCCCCCTCCACCACGTTACAAGCTAGCCTCGTATTCTGACTCATACCTTTCCTATCCGAGGTCGGACATTTATCTAACTATCTAACGCTATCTAACGCTATCACCAATTCCGTTCGGAGGATTGCCGTCGAAGTTCCTACAGCGGTCCACAGCGGGCCAAGCGAAGTTCACAACTTTTTACAAATTGTTGCTTCACCCTGACACATCGCCCGCCCACTCAGATCATCTTAGGCATCAATAGTTGGCGAGTTCGCGAAGGGGGCTTCGATGAAAAAGCCGAAGAAGCAACGCTGGACGGAACGAACTCGCATACTCACCCTGATGCTCGCCGTCATGCTTCCCGCGACTGCGCTCATTGCCGTCAGCGTGATTCACCTGCGATCCATTCAACGAGACCGTACGGTTGAAGCCGCCATTCAGCGCGACTATCAGCAGGTACTCGCCATTGCCGACAAGCGCATCGTCGACCGCGCATACGAGATGGCGGAGGATGCCCGCAAGGATTTTCCCGACGTGGATAACGCTCAGGACCTCGATCAGTTCCTTGCTTCCCACAGCGATATCACGCACGCCTTCATCTACGACCAGGACAAAGGGATCGAGTTCCAATCACAGCCGGAACAAATGCACAGTCCTCAGTTCCAGGCTGAAAGCAACAAACTCGGCAACATGTTCGGCAAGTGGTTCGAGATGGAGGGCAAGGATTTCGTCGCGAAGTTGAAGAAGATGGAACTGAAAGACGGCCGCAAAGTTTATCTGACGGATAACTGGGTGCAGCACGGTGACAAATGGGAATACCAGTCGCTCGTCTTGTTCCAACCGCGTGGTGCGGAAGGTCGTGTCGCGCTCGCCGGCATTTTGTATGACACCGCCTTCCTGACCAACACCTTCTTCCCGCAAGCGCTCAACGCCGTCATGCCCTGCCCGACGGAAAGCGATCCGAATCATCCGCAGACGGCGATCATCATCCGAACCGCCAAGGATCAGAGTCTTATGGCAGCATCCACCGGGTGGGACGGTGGCACGCCGGAATTGGAACGTCCCTTTGAGTCTGGATTTCCCGGTCTCGTTCTCGGCATCAAGCTTCGCGGCACCACCATTGCCGACATGAGTCATCGCTTTCTGCGCACGAACTTCATCATCCTCGGCGCGCTCTCGCTTCTGCTCGGTGGAGGCATCCTCCTCACCTATCGCAACGTGACTCGCGAAGTTGCGCTCGCGAAGCTCAAGTCGGACTTCGTCTCCAACGTTTCCCACGAACTCCGCACTCCACTCTCTCTCATTCGTTTGTATGCAGAGACGCTGGAACTTGGCCGTCTGCCAAATGCCGAAAAGCAGCACGAGTACTACCAGATCATTCGCAAGGAGAGCGAGCGCCTGACTGCGCTCATCAACAACATCCTCGACTTCTCACGCATTGAGGCTGGCAGGAAGGAATACGAGTTCCGGGAGACAGACCTCGCTGATCTCGTGCGCAGCACGCTCGAGTCTTACCGCTTCCAAATCGAGCAGAATGGATTTCAGCTTGAGCAGAAGATCGATGACAACCTGCCGCAACTGCAAGTAGACCGCGAAGCGATTGCCCGCTCGCTAGTCAACCTCGTCAACAACGCGGTTAAATACTCCTCCGAGGACAAGTTCCTGAGCGTGAGCCTCTATCGCTCGAATGGCTCCGTCAAGCTTGAGGTCTCCGATCACGGCATCGGCATCCCTCCGTGTGAGCAGCACAAGATTTTCGACAAGTTCTACCGCGTCGGCGACCCGCTCGTCCACAACACGAAGGGGAGCGGCCTCGGCCTTTCGCTCGTGCGCCATATCGTGCACGCTCACGGCGGATACATTTTCGTGGACAGCGTACCGGGACGCGGCAGCAAGTTCATCATCAGTTTGCCTGTGCAACCCTCCATGCAGCGAGAAGCGAAGGGAGCAACCGCATGAGAGCAGCAGAGAAGCAAGTGCAGCCAGTTGAGGTACAGAAGCCTGCCACAATCCTCGTCGTGGAAGACGAACCTAACATGGTCACCGGCCTTCGAGACAATTTCGAGTTCGAGGGCTACCACGTACTTACGGCCATGGACGGCGTGGAAGGTCTCCGCTGCGCACTCGACGAGTCGCCTGACCTGGTAGTGCTCGACGTGATGATGCCGAAGATGAGCGGGCTTGAGGTTTGCAAGCAGCTACGCGCCAAGCGCCCGTCTATCCCCATCATCATGCTCACTGCCCGCGGCCAGGAAGTGGACAAAGTCGTTGGCCTCGAGCTTGGCGCCGATGACTACGTCACCAAGCCGTTCTCCATTCGCGAACTGCTTGCCCGTGTCAAAGCCGTGCTCCGGCGGACGCAAACACTTCCTAAAGATCAGGAGCAGTACACGTTCGGCGACGCTGAGGTGGATCTCCGGCATTGCCGCGTCTCTCGATCAGGGAGGCCGCTCGACGTCTCGTCAAAGGAATTCGAGCTGCTTAAATACTTCATCTGCCACTCCGGCGAGACGCTGAGCCGCGATCGCCTACTCGAAGAAGTCTGGGGATACGACAACTATCCCACTACCCGCACCGTGGACACGCATCTCGTGCGTCTGCGGCAGAAATTGGAACCTGATCCGGAGCAACCGCGATACTTCCTCACCGTCCATGGTGTTGGATACCGGTTCGTCGGTTAGAACATTCATAACGCAGTGCCACACGGCCATGTAGCAGGAGCAGTCATGCGGAGAAATCATCGCCTTCATCGTTCCGCAAGCTCGCAGTTTCAGAGCATCTTGGGTCAGCAACTTCCAGTCCCCTTGCCGGACATCCCGATCGACAGTGACGCAGCCTCTCTGCGTCGCGAAAAGCTCGAATTCCACGCGCAGCTATTCGAGGCTGCGCAAGTTCAGAGAAAACTCAGCGGCCCTCGTTCGCTGCGCCGTCGCGATTTGCAGATCGCAACAGAGGTATTTGCGGCCCGGTATCTTTCGGGCGACTTCGTCAGCTTGTCCGAGCATGAGGGAAGAGTGTTCGCCGCCATCGGCGACATCGCCGGCAAGGGATTAGCGGCCGGGATGTGGTTCACAAACCTGGTCGGCCTGCTTCAGCGCTATTCGAGCGATAATCGTGGGCCTTCCGCAGTCGCCGCCGAAATCAACCGGCACCTCTGCTGTCTCCGTCCTGGCGCGCCGTTCGTCACGATGTTCCTTGCCCAGGTAGATTGCGAACGCAGTGAACTGACGTACTGCACGGCGGGCCATTTTCCTCCGGTGCTTCTCCGCGCCAGCGGCAGCACCGAACTGCTGGACACTGGCGGCCCATTACTTGGCGCACTCGTCGATGCCGAGTTCCAGTCTGGCTGGAAGACGCTCGAACCTGGCGACAGCTTGCTGGCTTACTCCGACGGTGTGCTCGAATGCAACAACTGCACCGATGAAGAGTTCGGGCTGGAACGTCTGCTGGCCGAGGCGCGGCGCGCATCACGCCACTCGGCGCATGCCACGCTGCTCACGCTGCTGGCTGCCGTGCAGGACTTCGCGAATGGCCAACCACTCTGCGACGATGTCAGCTTGATGGTCATCCAGCGCGACCCAAACTTTGCCAGCGGGGCCGCATAGGTTCTGAGCCGGAGTTCTCACTTCAGACCACGCACAAACGCGTCGAACGGAAACCGATCGCCCGGACACTGTGTATTGGAAACATCGCTGTGCCGGATCACATGATCCAATGTCATAAGGCGGCGACAGACGACTGCGAGTGCTCGCATCTGCTGCGGCGTTGGCGCCTGCGCCCCTCGTTCTCCGTGAGGATTATCCTTGCTGCTGAAATCGCCTATCAGTGAGATTCCAAGATATGAGTTGTATCTGCGCGCGTGGGCACCGGCGCACCTATCCGGTCTGCCGGTTTCGACCTTTCCATCAGGAAGGATGAGGTAGTGGTAAGCCACGTGGTAGACATGTCCGAAGCAGACGATCGAGAAGCCTCTTTCCGTGTGAAATTTATTCACCTCCTGTTCATCTTCGGGAAGTTTTTCTGTCGGCCGGTATCACTCCGGAGTGGTGGATGATAATGCCGGTCGGCGCAATGGTATTGAAGAACGACGTGACGGAATTCAGGAAACCTTGTGTATCTGAGGCCGAGCCTTCGCTGACGCGAACCTCCGGCCCTTGTTTCTGCTCTGTCACAATCTCCGATCCTCCTTCATCGCGGGTAATCGTGCCGGTTGCCTTGGCGCCGGCCAGCGCGTCTTTTCTGCGCAGGTAAACGAATGCATCCTCCTTCGATGCAGGCGCACAATACGTGCTGACAGTTCATTATCGTGACGGCGACGGCGTGCCGCAGGATAGCGATGAAACTTTGAAGTGGCTGAGACAAGCGGCCGAGCACGGGGAGACGAATGCCCAACACGAGCTCGGAGTAACGCTCGTTGCTCGAAACGATACCGTCGGTGCGTATCCGTGGCTAGTGCTGGCTGATGCCGCAGGCAATCGACAAAGTCAGGAGACGCTGACGGCTATCACTCCTACGCTGAATCGGTCGGACGTTGCTGAAATTCGTTTCGAACTGGGTGCCATATGTATTCGTCCGGAGTTGGCGTCCCGCGAGACGATGTCTCGGCTTACACATGGTTCGCATTGGCGAAGGAAGCAGGCGACCGGCGGGCGGGAGAGCAGATGGCTATCTTGGAACAGAGCATGGCGAGCAACGAGATATCAGAAGCCAGGAAGCAGGCTTCCTCCTGGCTGGAAAGCCATCGACGCTGAGCGGCTACAGTTCTCACCCTAACGGCAAGTCGCGGCCTACTCCTCCTCAGTCGCAACGCCGCCCTGCTCAAGAGCAAGCAATCGCTTCTTGCGGTCTCTGCCCCAACGATAGCCGCCCGCTTTTCCATCCTTTGGCACCACGCGATGACATGGGATGACGACCGCTATGGGATTGGACGCGCAGGCGTTTGCAACCGCTCGCGCACCGTTTGGCTGGTCGATCGCTGCCGCGATTTCCGCGTAGCTTCGAGTTTCCCCGCGTGGGATCTTCTGTAGCTGACGCCATACACGCTGCTGGAATGCGGTTCCCCGGATGTCGAGCGGCAACGACTTGCTTGGCTTTTCGCCGTCGATCAAGCGATTGAGCATGTCCGCCCAGTGCGCAAGCGCCTTGTCATCCCGAACGAACTGCGCATTCGGGTATTCGCGCCTCGCGGCTGCTTCCGGCATTTCGCCGTCAACGAACTGAACGCTACATACGCCGGCGGAGCTGGCGATCACGAGTACTTCCCCCACCGCGCTGTTGAAGGTTTTGAAGCGCAGCGGCTCACCGGGTGCGCCCGCGCCATATCTTCGCGGCGGCATGCCCAGGCGCATGCGAGCGGTTTCGTACACCCTGCTGGACGAACTGAATCCGGCATCGATGAACGCGTTCGTCACGGAGCCTCCTTTAAGCCCGCTTTTGAATTTTGTAAAGCGGTACGCTTCCTGGTACTCGCGCGGGGACACACCGACCTGTTGCGAGAATAACCGTTGCAGATGGAAGGGACTCAACTCCGCGAACCTCCCCAGTGCCGCAAGCGTGACCTTCTCGTCAACATGCGCTTCCAGATAGCGGCAAACACTTTCGACAACTGCCACGGTTCGTTCCGCGTCCTTCGGACGGCATCGCAGACACGCCCGCAGGCCAGCGCGTTCGGCCTCAGCGGGACTCGAGAAGAAGCGCGTGTTTGCGCGATTAGGCCGGCGAGCTGGACACGAAGGCCGACAATAAATGCCTGTCGTCGTTACGCCGAAAACGAACGCGCCATCGAATTCCCGGGCTCTGTTCAACACGGCCGTCCAGCGACGCTCGTCCGATTGCGGCGGCGACGTTCTTGCCCTGCTGGTGTTCATGCAAAGCCTCCCTTTCCGGCAGTCAGCGCGGCGCTGACACGATCGCCGATGCTTCGAACCGCCGAGATGAGTTCATCGAAGTCGGACTGTTCGCTGCGGTGGTTCACGATGGCACATCGCAGTGCCAGCTTGCCGTCCAGCATCGTGCTCGAAACAACCGCAACACCCGTCTCCTGAAGTTGCAGCATGATCTCGCGATTGATGCTGTCCAGAATGCCGGCATCCAGCGCAGCAGCCGCGTACCGGAAGCAAACGATGTTCAGCGAAATCGGCGTGAGCAGTTGCAGATTTTCTGATTCTCTGACGAGGTGGCCAACATAGTTTGCCTGCTCCACGTTGCGCTCGATGTAGGCCGCAAACGTCTCCACGCCGTAGGCCTTGAGACACATCCACACTTTCAGGGCCTTGAAGCCGCGAGTCAGTTCGATTCCGCGATCCGCAAATGGCAGTCCGCCGGCGATAATTCCCCGCTCATCTCCACCGAGGTAAGCCGGTGAAACTGCGAAAGTCCTCGCGTGAGCGACGGCGTCCTTCACCAGCACGCACCCGGACTCAAATGGCAGATACATCCACTTATGGAGATCGAAAGCGACGGAATCCGCGAGTTCCAATCCGGTAACTCGCTCACGCAGTTTGGGTGAAATGCTCGCCAGGGCACCGAACGCGCCGTCAACATGGAACCAGATGCCTCGCTGCTTCGCGATGCGCGCGAGAGCCGTCAGATTATCGATTGCGCCAGTGTTCACCGTTCCTGCATTGCCGATGATGCAGAACGGCTCAAAGCCATTCGCGACGTCGCGGTCCAGTTCCGCTTCAAGCTTGTCGAGGTCGATGCGGTACTCAGCGTCTGTCGGAATCCGACGTAGCGCGTTGCTGCCGATGCCGAGTAGCTCCATCGCTTTCTGTATGCAGGAGTGCGTCTCCTCTGAGCAATATGCCGTGAGTTGCCACGAGCCTGCACGGACTCCTTCGCGACGCACGTCCCAGTCGGCCTTTGCAGATCGCGCGACGGTGAGCGCAACGGTGTTCGCCATGCTCGCTCCGCTTGTCATCAGGCCGGAAGCCGTATCAGGGAAACCCATCATCGAACTGAGCCACCTGAGCACCTGCTCTTCAACCAGGCGCGGCGCCTGATCGAATCCCGCCATGTGCGGATTGATCCCTGCGGCAAGCATGTCCGCAATCATTGCCAGCGGAAGGCCGCTTCCCTGCACCCATCCCCAGAAGCGCGGGTGTGCATTTCCATTGCAATACGGACGCACCAGTTCATTGAATTGTTCGTAAGCTGCTTCGGGTGATTGCCCGTGCGCGGGCAGAGGCTCGTCGAGCCGACGGCGAACGTCCTGCGGCATCGGCCGCCATACGGGATGCGAGCGGGAAGTCTTTAGCCATTCCAGCATGTCCTCCAGGGCTCGGACTGCGAGATCGTGGAACTCACCCCAGTCCTGCGGCTCCAAGGAGTGAATGGCTTCCTCTAGGTTGTGTTTGTTTTGTCCGTTCGTCATGTGCCTAACTTACTGCGCCGGCACAAGAGATGCTATCCGAACCTTGCGGTCAAATTCATTTTGGACCAGAAAAACAGCTGCTACTTCCAGCGGCAGGGCAGAATGAGATTCGGCCGGTGCTCTCAATGAGATGGTGGAGTCAACCTTACCCACGTTTCGGTGCGCCCAAGTAACGGGATTCCAACGTATCCGCGCAGTTGCAGTTTGTCCGCGCCGATAGCTTTGATTTTGCCGCGGTACGTTTTACCGTTTTCCGGATCGACGACCGTGCCACCGCTCCACCCATCGTTGTCTGGCGAGAAACCGGAAAGGAATACTAATCCGAGAATCGGCTTGTCCTTCAGTTCCCCCGTGCACTTATCGCACTTTGCATCCTGAGTACGACTGGGCCGCAGCGCCGTTATCTTCCCATACAGCTTTCCCTTATCGAGATACGTTTCCACCTGCCCGTTCGGTTTACCGGTCTTATCGTCGATCACCTGCCAGAGTCCAATCGCAGCTTGCAGCTGAGCCTGCTTATCCTGAGCCAGGATTGGCAATGTCAATGCAGCGACTATCGATAACAGAAATCCCAATCTCAGCACCGAGACAATTCTCTTCATCCGTGCTTCTCCACCCATTTGAGATGCGCGAACGCGCAAACGAACCGGGTCACTCAGCGCATTGGCCTGTGACCCGTATCAACACAAATTCGTTTTTACTTGCGTGAAACATTCACGAGCGTAGCCGCCAGCGCGGAGTGTTAATCGGCAGCCGTGCGGCGTAGGGCGCGGATCTCTTCCAGGTAAATGATTTCCGGGGTTCCGGTCACTCCCGCTAGTTTCATACCGTTCTTTAGTAGGTCAGACGCCATGTATCTTTTCGCTTTATCAAGCGTCTCCCACTCCATCAAGAGAGTAAGGTCGGTATCGTTTTCATGGTTGTGGAAGATGCGGCAGTTCAACTCGCCCGCTGCCTTGCGCTCTGCAAGATGGTCATCGAAGACCGCCTTCCACTTGGGAAAATCCACCACCGTATGACGGACCAGAACGTTTACCATCTTCCACTCCCGCATTCGGCTAGCCGAAAATATGCTGATATAGAATTCTAGCCCCAGTTCCATGCTGCTCAAGTGAAATTCAATTCGCCCGTTCTAGGCCCACACATTTTCTCTATATGCGTAAGAATATCCCGCCCAGCACCGATTTGAAGTTAGCGCAATCCTGCTCAGGAAATCATCGTAAGTCGCTGAAATGGTGCGGGGCGATACGGCGGACCAGCCCCGGTCGCTGCGACGGCATCTTACTTGCAGATGTCGAAGATGGACGCTCGCAGTTGGGCACTTGTGCTCCCCCAGCCGACTCCCCCTCAGTGGGCGTCCAGGCATTTACAAGCTCTGGAGCATGTCTTTGATGACTCGCTGGATCGCCTTCGACCGCCAAACGGCCGAGAAGCTTCGCGACGGCCTCGGCAGAGAAGTCCCACTCACGCTGGAAATCGGCACTCCCGTCCAGCGCGCGTTGGCGGCAAAGATGCCCTGCGTACTTGTGCTCCCTGGCCGCGGCCTGGAGAACACACTTCTCGTTACTTTGCAGCCGGTGTCCCAGGTCTCCGTGCAACTCGCCCACACACAAGCTGACACGACCACGAATCCAAAACCTCTCGAACAACAACAGCGATTCGTCGAACCTGCGCAGCCAGCGGCGGAGCCCATCCCCGAAGCTGAATACGCCGAACCTTCCGCTGCACCCGTACAGTCCGCAGTTGACGAGGTACCGCCTGCTGCCGAGACGGCTCTACGCGATGCTGCTCGCTCTTTTGCCGCCGAGCCGATACGCTACGAAGCCGGAGGGTTTCTCGGACTCAGCGACGAGCCAGTTTTCGAAGATGAGCCAAGGCCAGCCTCAGCCAAGCCATCCTGGTGGCACAAACTGACTAAGTAGGAATCGCACAATTTAGGGCGCGCCCACAGCGCGCCCTCGCAGCTACTAAATATGTTTGTATTGCCGCCGCACTTCAAATCACCATGACTTCCTTGTACTCCCCGAACACCTTCCGCATGGCGTCGGAGATCTCGCCGACGGTCGCGTTGTTCTCCACAGCATGAATGATCGAGGGCATCAGGTTGTCTCCATGCCTCGCAGAGTCCGTCACCGCTTCCAGCGCCGAGTACCATGCCGCCCTATCGCGACGCTCACGGAACGAACGTAGCCGTTCCACCTGCTTCCGTTCCAGATCCTGGTCGATACTTTGCAGCGGCACACCTCTTTCATGCTCCACCTGGAACGCATTCACGCCCACGACAATCTGCTCCAGCCGATCGATCGCCAGTTGCGCCTCATACGCCGCGTTCTGTATTTCCTGCTGCACGTAACCGCGCTCGATGGCTTTCAACATACCGCCCATTGCGTCGATCTTCTCGACGTACGCCGTCGCGCGCTTCTCGATCTCGTTCGTCAGCGACTCCAGATAATACGAGCCCGCCAGCGGATCGATTGTTTGCGCCACGCCTGACTCGTACGCGATCACCTGTTGCGTCCTTAATGCAGTTCGCGCCGCGTGCTCCGTCGGCAACGCCAGCGCTTCGTCAAACGAGTTCGTGTGCAAAGACTGCGTTCCGCCAAGGACGGCGGCCATTGCCTGTAATGCTGTGCGTACGACGTTGTTCTCCGGTTGCTGCGCTGTCAGTGTCGAACCAGCCGTCTGCGTATGGAAGCGCAGCATCATTGAACGCGCGTTCTTCGCTGAAAAACGCTCACGCATAATCCGCGCCCACATCCGCCGTGCCGCACGGAACTTCGCCACTTCCTCCAGGAAGTTGTTATGGCATGCAAAAAAGAACGACAGCCGCGGCGCGAACTCGTCCACCGGAAGCCCTGCCCGTATCGCCGCATCTACATAGGTGATGCCGTTTGCGAGTGTGAACGCCACCTCCTGCACCGCCGTGCTTCCCGCTTCACGCATGTGATAGCCGGAGATCGAAATCGTGTTCCACTCTGGCACGTTCTTCTTCGCGAACGCGAAGATATCCGTCACGATGCGCATCGCGTGTACAGGCGGATAGATATACGTTCCGCGTGCGATGTACTCCTTCAGAATATCGTTCTGCACCGTCCCGGAAAGCTTCGACACGTCCATCTTGTGCCGCTTCGCCACCACGACGTAAAGCGCCAGCAGGATCGAGGCCGTCGCGTTGATCGTCATCGACGTCGAGATCTTTTCCAGGTCGATTCCGCTAAAGAGCCGCTCCATGTCTTCGACGGAGTCGATCGCCACGCCGACCTTGCCCACTTCGCCCATTGCCATAGGCGAATCGGAATCCATGCCTATCTGCGTCGGCAGATCGAAAGCCACCGACAGTCCCGTCGTTCCGTGCGAAAGCAGATAACGGTATCTCTTGTTCGACTCGCCGGCGTCGCCCATCCCGGCGTATTGCCGCATCGTCCACAGCCGGCCGCGATACATCGTCGCCTGCACGCCGCGCGTGTATGGATACTGCCCCGGATAACCAACTTGCTGGTCGTATTCCCAGCCCTCCAGGTCTGCCGGCGTATACAGAGGATTGATTGAGATGTGAGAGGGAGTTTCTTGCACGTCCGCCAGTTGGGTGCTGACTTCTTGTTTTACCTTATCGACCACGATGAGTCCCCTTGGATGGATTCGCCGGATGGAACCCAATGGGCAGGAAGCAAGGCTCCCTGGATTAACGGCGGTGACTAATGGCGACGGCGTGCGCGCCAGAAAGAACTCACCCCGAAGTAGGCGAACATTGCCGAAAAGCAGAGCGCGGTCAAAGTCCTTCCGTACCCGACTTTCCCTGCCGTGTAAGCCTGGTATTCACGTACTAGCGCGAAGCTGCCAATCACGGAGAAGCAGAGGAAAATGAATCCTGTCACCTCCAGCAAAAGCAGGTGCATAGTCTTGGCTACTGATTGCGCAAACGCCGTCGCGCCCGCCGCCAAGCCCTTCGTCAGTCTTCCCCGGTTCGTACCCGACAGCGCCTTTACTGCCATGCCGAGGCTGGAACCGGCTCTTTCAACGCCCGTAACCTGTCTTCTTGCTGGACTGATCTCTTCCACAATCCCATTTTATCAGCCTGCATCATCGATGCCTCCTCTTAGCTGCCGGGCAAAATTTGTGCGTGCCAGCGCAATACGGTAATTCCACCGCGCGGAAAAACTTTCCCGCGCCTCACTGGCATCCAATGTGGAGGTTCGTCTTTGTGAATGCAGGCCGGGGCGAATCATTCGGATACGTTGTGCTGCATCTCGCACGCTTGACGATGCGGGTTAAGCTGCGCAGGTACAGACAGGGGACTCATAGCGTGGACCAGCAACTGCAAAGACTCATGAAGGAACTCGGAGAGGCAATCAACGAGTCTCTCTCCGACTCGGAGCAGATCGCGGAAGTGATCGCCAGGATCAAGGCCGGCGGGTACGACGTTTTTCTAGTGCTGGAGGCCACCATCGGCTTCAATAAGCACGACGAGGAAGACGAGACCATTGATCGCCCCGCCCTCGTTAACTCACGCCGCAGCGACCCTGACTTGAAGATGAGCGCGCAGGATGTCAAGTTCCTGAAATCATTGCGCATCAGCATTGACTCCTCGGACAAAGCCGCTTAGACCGCAAGGGGAGCCCCGCCGCCAGCGGCACCAGGCTTACCTTGTGCTAACATTTTTACTCCATTGCGCTCGGCTTCGACGGATGGCCCAGGCGCAGGGTGTGAAGTCCGCTTTCCCGACGCTTTGTTGTTCATCGTTTCAGCGCGGCCCAGGTTCTAAGCGAAGACAAACAAATTCAGATTTAGCCAGGCAGAGAGATGAAAGATACCCTCGGAGTCTTGCTGGCCGGAGGCGCAGGCGAGCGTCTCTATCCGCTCACTCGCGACCGCGCAAAACCGGCAGTCACGTTCGGCGGAATTTATCGCATCATCGATATCACGCTCTCTAACTGCATCAACTCAGGCTTGCGCCGCGTATACATTCTCACGCAATACAAAGCGCTTTCGCTGAATCGTCACATCCGCGAAGGATGGACCAGCATCATGGGGCGCGAACTCGGCGACTTCGTAGAGATCCTTCCACCCATGAAGCGTGTCAGTGAAAACTGGTACATGGGCACCGCCGACGCCGTTTACCAGAACATCTACTCCATTGGGAGCGAAGAACCGAAGTACGTCCTTATCCTCTCTGGCGACCATATTTACAAGATGAATTATGACCGCATGATGCGTCAGCATCGCGATTCAGGAGCAGACGTAACCCTTGCGACCATCCTGATTGACCCCGGCGAAACCGCGCAGTTCGGCGTCGTGGAAGTCGATAGCGGCGGTCGCGTGGTTGGGTTTGAAGAGAAACCGCGGACGACGCAGACGCGTTCACCCTACAACCAGAAGATGGTCTCTGCCTCCATGGGCATATACATCTTTAATACGGACGTGCTCATTCCGGTGCTGCTCAAAGATGCCGAAGACCCCGAGTCGCGTCACGATTTCGGCCACAACATTCTTCCCAAGATGGTGGACAACTACAAGGTTTACTCCTTCAATTTCGTCGACGAGAACAAGAAGGAAGCGCTTTACTGGCGCGACGTTGGCACGCTCGAGGCTTACTACGAAGCCAACATGGACATCGCCTCGGTATCGCCGGTCTTCAACCTGTACGACCACGAGTGGCCTATCCGCACTCATCAGCGCCAGTACCCGCCCGCCAAGTTTGTGTTCGCAGAGGCGGGCCGTACCGGCACGGCCATCGATTCGATCATCTCCATGGGTTCCATCATCTCCGGCGCTGTCGTGCGCAACAGCGTCGTTTCGCCCGACGTGCGCGTGAACTCGTACGCCGAAGTGGACTCGTCGATCGTCTTCTCGCACGTCAATATTGGACGTCACAGCCGTATCCGCCGCGCCATCATCGATCGCAATGTCCACATACCTGAAGGAAGCGTGATTGGCTACGACACCGATGCGGACCGCCAGAAGTATTTCGTCACGGAAAGCGGCATCACGGTAGTTACACGCGACTACTCGCTCTTCGAAAACCCCGTCACCGTGGATTACTTCACGTCCGAGTAGCACGAGATTTCAGTTGCCAGTTGCCGATGGACCAGAGCCAGCGAACATCAGCGCTCGCCGGCAACTGAACGGGAACTGACAACCTAAAACTGATCTCAATAATTGAACTCACCGCCGCACCCACAACTCTCAATGGTGCTACTGTTGTCGCTCTTGCAGTTGACTGCACGTAAGCACGCGCAGCCACCGCCTCCATCCACAACCTTTCACTCGCGCCAGGAGGTTTCCATGGCAACCGTTCGCGCGATTCCATCGCAAGTTTCCGATATAGAAAACCGCATCCAGTCCATGACACAGCTCTTTGTGCGCTGCTACAACGAGGGCGATTTCGAGACCCTCGCCTCGCAGTTCACGAATGAGTCGGTCGTGCTGCCGCCAAACCAGCGTTCCGCGCCCGGCATCTCGGCCATCCGTGAGCTCTTCAAATGGTTCCACGATGCCGGCGCAAACAACCTCAAGCTCGACGTCACCAACATTGTCCAGGGCACTGAAATGGTGCTCGTCAGCGGGACCTATTCAATTACCATGCCGCTGCCCAGCGGCACACACTTCCACGATCGCGGCAAATACCTCACCAACTATCAGCGCCAGAACAACGGAGACTACAAAATTATCTTCGATTGCTGGAACAGCGACCTTCCGCCCGCGCCGCTTGTTCCGTAGATGTAGCGCCACGGTGCTCACCGTGCGACACCAACGTGGGATTTTTCAAACCCATTGGCGTGAAATCGAATCAAAACGCAGGCCGCTTAATCAGGCGGCCTGCGTTTGCCCATTCTCAAATTGCTTTCGACTTCTTCAACGCGACGATTCAACGCGATTGCGCCGGCGGTTTCGAATAATGCGCCATGTCAGCTTCGCGCAGTGCGCCTTCTGTCGTGATGATCGGGTACAACTCCCTCAGCGTTTTGTCGATTTTCTCCACGCTCTCATCGATGATCGCGATCTGCTTTTCTTCAAGCGGCAGTCGCGCCGCGTACTGTATAGCCTGCAACGCATTTCGGACGTGATGATTTAACGAACTGACGGTCTGCACGTCCCGCAGAATCTTGTGCCGGCGAGCCTGCACCGACTTCACTTCCACATAGGTGATTACACCAGCGAAGAGCCCGATGATCGTGGCATCGATCACATTCGCAGTTTGGTGATCGACCATGAGCCACTCCAGCCCATAATGGACGAAGTACTCCAAAGCCGCCGTGAGCGTAGCAGCGAACAACACGAAAACGAATCGCGTGTTTGGCGCATCGCTGATTTCCGCCAGGTAGTTTCCGACTCGATTGAGCATGCGCCACCCCGGAACATAATAAGGGGAAATTTCTCCTTAGCTACTTTGTTTTCAAGATTTTCTGGTCCAACCGTCCTTTCATGGTTTTAGGTCCCAATATTCTGAAATCTTAAAAATGAGAGTTAAAAAATCAGAAAAGGTTGGAGGGAGTGGCGCTCCGGTGCTGCTATCCTGAAGCGCACATTACAATCAGCGTGCAGTTGAGCTTTCATGGGACGCATCCACGTACTTTCCGAACACGTCATCAACAAGATCGCCGCCGGCGAAGTCGTCGAACGCCCCGCTTCCGTGGTCAAGGAGCTGCTGGAGAACTCGCTCGATGCGGGATGCACGCGCATCCGCGTGAACATCGAAGCTGGAGGCAAGAAGCTCATCCAGATCATCGATGATGGCTGCGGCATGGTGCAGGACGATGCACTGCTCGCCTTCGAGCGTCACGCCACTTCGAAGATACGCAACGATAGCGACCTGGTGACAATCGGCACGCTCGGCTTTCGCGGAGAAGCGTTGTCTTCCATAGCCGCGATCAGCCGACTTCGCCTGGAAACACGCGCCCCCGAGCAGCCCAGCGGAACCATCGTCGAAATCGCCGGAGGAAAAATCCTCACGGTCGATGAGGCAGGTTTGCCAGCGGGAACTTCGATCACGGTTCGTGACCTGTTCTTCAATACTCCTGCGCGCCGGAAATTCCTGAAAGCCGACTCCACCGAGCTTGCGCATATCGCCTCGCTCGTCACGCACTACGCGCTGGCGCATCCCGACAAGCACTGGGAACTGCACTCGACGACCAACGCCATGCTCGTTGCCGCGCCCGTTGCGACGCACGCTGAGCGCATTTACCAGGTTTTCGGCAAGGAGACGCTCGACCAGCTTCTGCCGGTTGCCGCCGTGATACCGCTCCAGCGCATGGGCCTGCTGCCCCGCCCATTATGGTCAAACCGGCAGGAGTGCGAGCCGCAGGAAGCTCCCAGTCCAGGCGAGTTGCGGGTGCGCGGGTTCGTCAGCAAGCCAGAGGTCCAGAAGCTGAACCGCAACTCCATCTTCATCTTCGTCAACGGACGGCTCATTCGCGACCGCCTCATCCAGCATGCACTCACCGAGGCCTATCGCAACATTCTGCCTCCGACGGTCTTTCCCGTCGTTCTCCTCTTCCTGGAGATGCCCCACGTCGAGGTAGACGTGAACGTCCATCCGTCGAAGACCGAGGTGCGCTTCCGCCAGCAGTCGTTCATTCACGACTTCGTGCGAGACACCGTCCGCTCAGCGCTGATGGATGCTCGCCCGGCGCCGCAGTTCGCCCGTGAAATACACGCTGAGCCGACCTCCGCGCCAGCGCTCTCGCCACAAATCGGCGCGCCAGCACCGGCAGCAGCCATCGCCGCCGCTGCGGATACAGACTTCTCCGTCTTCTCGCTGGTCCCCCAGACGCTTTCGGCCGTGACGCACCCAATGAAGTTCAACGGCGACGCGATCACCGTAGAGGCCAATGCCGCCGTCCCCGTGGCCCGCTTCGCCCCTCCACTTGAGGGCGTGGCCGAGATCGTTCCCGAGGCCAACGATTCCTGCGGCCCGCGCGTGGACGATCACGAACCACCGATGGATTTAACCGCACTGGAATCGCTGCGTCCCCTAGGGCAAATCAAGGAGTCGTTTATCCTGGCGGTGAATGGGCAAGGCTTGTGGATCATCGACCAGCACGCATGCCATGAGCGCGTGTTGTTCGAAAGGATATTGCTTGAACGGCAGGCCTTGAAGGTTGAGTGCCAGCGCCTGCTGATGCCGATTATCGTGGAGTTGACGCCGGCGCAATTGGCGGTGTTTGCCGAGATTTCGGGAGAGTTGGAGCGCAACGGTTTCGAAGCGGAGCCGTTCGGTGCGCGCACCATTGCGGTCAAGACATCGCCCGCAGGTGTGCAGACAACGCAGGTGGAGCATCTGCTCAGCGAACTGATCGAGCAGTTCGAGCGCGAAGATCAGGCGCTGGATATGGAAAAGATCAGGGCACGGATCGCAGCATCGATCGCGTGTCACGCGGCAATCAAAGTCAACATGCCGCTGGAACAGAATAAAATGGAGTGGTTGCTGAGCGAGTTGGCTCAGACACAGTATCCGATGACGTGCCCGCATGGGCGGCCCGTCGTTCTGCGGTATTCTGTAAAAGACATTCAGAAAGCATTCAAGCGCATTTAGCGGAGTACTCCGGTTCGGCCGTGCAAGGCGGACGTGTGGTTCCGGTGTTCAACCAAGGCGCATCTGAAGCGCGGAGCCAATGACAGAACGCGAATTACAAGAACTACGTAGCGAGAAGTGGCGCGTGAACGGCCGCCCTGTGCGGACCCTCGAAGATGCGCAGGAATTCATAGAGTCCGTAGGATTCTGCCTGATGTATCCGACGCGGCCTCCAGTGCTGACGCCGACGTTCGTGGGAGCATACGTGGGCAGCAGCGAGAATCTGCCGACGTGGCAGCATGCATTCGCAGACCCGCGTGCCCAGGAAGCGACAGACCTGATGGTGCGTTTGTTGCGCCAGAAGAATGCGTACGAGGCAAACCTATTTAGCGAGACGCCGTTCCTGGTGGCGTCGAGCGTTTTTCCATTTTTCTATGGCTTGATCGGCGACCGCAATCCTCGACAGGTTCCGAAGATCGGTCCGCGCTCGGAGTATTCGCCGCTCGCGGTACACACGTTCCAGGTGATCCAGAAGGACGGCCCGATTTCAAAGCCCAGGCTGAAAGAGGTGCTCGGAGGTGAGTTGTCTTCCTCCGCGCTGGACCGAACGCTGAACGAGCTATGGTCCAAGTTGCGCATCACCCGCGTTGACTACAACCCAGAGGAAGGTGCTTCGTGGGACGTGCTGTTCCGCTGGTCTCCGGACCCGGTCAAAGAGGGCATGGGCCTGTCCATACCCGAGGCGCTGACGGCACTGGTGTCGAAGTACATGGATTGCGTTGTCGCGGCCGAACAAACAGAAGTGGAAGAGTTTTTCGGTAACTTTGTTGGACGCTCGAGAGCGCGTGAAGCAATCAATGCGCTGCTGTCTGCCAGAGAGTTGCAGTTCATTACCGTCAGTGGGCGTTCGCTGTTGCAGATCACTCCACCAAGGGTGGCGCATGTGCCGCGTCCAAAGCCTGAAGCAACAGCTACGGTTGAAGACGAAAGCGGACAGCGCCAGCGTCCTATCGCGCAACGGACGCGCACGGGCACTCCGGCACACCAGGGTAAATCGGGTGAACCTCCGCACAACAACGCCCGCGCGCCTCGCAGTCGAGGTCCACGCAATCGCCACCCGTTGTCGGACAAAGGACCCCGGCCGCGACGTGAACCGTAACCTGATCTCGCGTGACGTGTTGGCAATGGAACACGTAATAGAAAGACCGATTTAGAACGATGAATGATAAGAAACAAAAGAAATTGGTGATCGCGATTGACGGCCCTGCCGGTGCAGGAAAGAGCACGATAGCAGCGGGTTTGGCGAAGAAGCTTGGGTACGTAAACCTCGAGAGCGGCGCGATGTACCGCGCACTGGCTCTGAAGGCAATAGAGTCGCAGACATTCCTGGGAGATGAAGCAGCTCTGCTGAAACTTGCGGAGGCATCGCGCATCGAACTGGTTCCAACCTCGGATGGAAATCGCGTGCTCCTGGACGGGCACGACGTTTCGGAACGCATTCGCGAGTCGGACGTCACGCAGGCTGCCTCCCGTGTATCGACACATCCGAATGTCCGCACGTGGATGGTTGACCGCCAGCGTGAGATGGGGGTTGACGGCGGCGTCATTATGGAAGGCCGTGACATTGGGACAGTGGTTTTCCCTAACGCCGAAGTGAAGATCTTCCTGGATGCCGACCAGAGCGTACGTGCCGGACGTCGAATTGTGCAGCAGAACGCGACCGATGATCCGTCGAAGGCGGAGAAACTGGTCGAAGATCTGAAGGAGCGAGACCGTCGCGATACGACCCGTGCAGCTTCGCCTCTCGTGCCGGCGCGGGATGCGGTTCGCATTGACTCGACAGGGCTTTCCGTAGAGCAGGTGATCGGCAAAGCGGAGAAAATAGTCCAGGAAAGACTCAGGCATTGATGCTTGGCGGTTCTTCTGCTAGTACAAGAAAAAGGGAGCGCCGCGGCGCTCCCTTTTTCTTGTACTCGTTTAGCTGCTAGGTTACCCGGCAGTCTTGCGGATTTCGATGTCACCGCTGTCGCTGGTGACCTGCACTTTTGAACCTGTCTTCCCTACGTTGCCGGTGACTGTGGATTTGCCGTGTTGGCTGTCGATCTTCAGCTCGGAGAAGTCCGACTGAACCTCGCCGTGCCGCGTCTGTGCCTGCATCTGGAAACCAGCTTTCGCCGGCATCATGAGGCGGACGTCGCCGCGGTTCGCGTTGATCTCGATATTGCCAAGCGGCTGCTTGTCATTAGGGTGCAACTCGACGCTGCCATTGCTGTTTTCGATCCGCACGTCCCCGGTTACATCCTCAAGGTGAATGTCCTTGGAACGGGTAAGCAGGCGCACGGGGCCTAGTATCTGGGTTGCGCGAAGGTCGCCCTGATCGAGATCAAGATTGCCGTCGAGACGAGCGAACTCAAGGTCGGTGCGCGACGAGTGGAAGGTCACACCCTTGGCGATTTTCGAGAGCTTCAGATCTCCGAAAAATTCGCCGTTCAGAACGGCGGCACCACCGATATCCACAAGCAATGTGTCGTCAAAACGGCCGTCCGCGGTGACGTTGCCCTTGACGCGCGAGGCGCGCAGCGAACCCTTGCGCAGATTGAGGTTGACGCTGCCGCCGATGTCTTCGACCATCACGTCGCCTCTGCTGGTTGCAATCTTCAGGTCGCCGTCCCGCCCGCTGACATTGACGTCGCCCCTGCGCCCAGCGATATCGAGGGCGAGTTTTCGCGGAACGTAAATCTCCATATCCGTTGAAACGCCTTTATTGCCAGCACCCTGGGTGTTTGCGTTCACCACGACCATGGTTCCATTCACTTCCACTTGCGGTACGGTGCCGGTGTTCACGTTCTGCGCTTCCTGCGGATTGGAGCCAAACACGCGCTTGTGAACGACGATCTTTATCTTGCTCTGATCCCAGGCGTTGATGGTCAGATTGCCGCGATCACTGACGATGCGCAACATGTCTGCGACGGGGATATCCTTTTCGATCTGGTCGTCGTATGTGTACGTGCTGCCAAACATGTTGATGAAGTCTTCATCGACGTTCATCTCATCGCGCACTTCGCCCCAGTTGATCTGATCCTTGGCACGGTCGAGGCCGGTAACCGCGAGGCCCCCCGCGATGATAAAGAAGACCAGCAGCGCGCCGCCGAAGCCGATGCGCGCAGGAACGGTCCCTTCACGCTTTGCCTGATAGTGCTCGACGAGTTTCACGACGCCCCAAATTATGAGGAGCAGCGGCCACCAGTGCGCAAACAACCGGAACAAAGGAATATGAACGCCGACATTGCGCAGCAGAAACAGGACGCCAATAACGATGAGTACGATCGGACCTGCCAGCGAACGTCGCGGACGCGGAGCCAATACCGGACTAGACATTCTGGACCCCCTCGCCACCCTGTCTTGACTCGCCCTGATTGGGAGGCAGTTCTCCGGCGGGTGGAACCGGCGGCACAACAGCCGCATTCAGGCCCCGAGGCCGGTGGTTTTCAGTTGGTGCCGTGTACTGCAGCACTTTGATGATGCCGATGACGATAAGCAGAACCGGCCAGGTACTGTGGAATCCGATGGCGCCCAGGTTATCCAGCAGAAACAGAGCGCCAAGGGTTATGAGCACAGCCGGCGCCAGCATCCCCGTCATTCTGCAGCGTGCGCACTCGCATTTCGGATTGGACCTGTAATTTTCCATGGTTCCCCCTAGCGCCGCGCCATTGCGCGCCGGCGCAGGAACATCTGCACGCCGATGACAATCAGAATGAGCGGCCACAGGCGCGCAATCCGGCCGAAATGCATGAGATTGAGGTTATCGAGCAGGAACAGTACGCCCAGCCCGATGAGAACCACGGCACCTATCGGCACTGCGGAACTGGTTTGCGGTTCAACGTACTTATCATCCACGGCTTCGGCGTGAGTTGCGGTCGGCTCAGTGGCAACGGCCACACGGTTTGCCGCTCCAGCATCGACACCGAAAATGTTGTTGAGCCCTAGCGGGTCGGGCAGCGGCATGCCGTGCTTGCGCGCCTTTGCCGTCATGTAGGCGTCGAAAACCATGTAGAAGATCCAGGCCATGATGCCGAGACCGCCCAGAACTTCGAAATCGTGGTTGCTAAGCCAGATGAGGCTCGCGAACACGAGCACATGCACGAAGCCTTTGGCGAACTGGCCGTTGTACATCGCACCCACGCCGGGGATGAACCCGAGCAAGGCAGCAAGACCAGGGCTTGCCGAACCTTCAGCGTGTGGAGTGGCCGGCGGTGTGGTGCCGGCGGCGGCAACCGCGGGATCACTCACACGGGCAGCTAGACACTCCTCGCAATAGATGACTCCGCGGACGTCGCGCGCACAGTTGGCGCACATCGCCTTGCCACAGGTACGGCAATACGCAGTTGCCGGTAGATCCATGTGATTGGCGCAATTCATACGTCCCTCCTGTCGATTACAACCCAGCTTGCCCTGACCGCTTGGGCCATTACGACCGCGTCATCTGCTTCGCGGCTATAGTTCTGGTACTGGCGCATATCAGGGTCCCGATCGGTGTTGTCCTTGTTCTGCTCCTTGGGCCCGTTCTTCTTGGGCTCGCTCTCGGTCCCGGCCGCACGCTTGAGTTCGCGAACGCGGGATTCGATTTCGTACACGAGGCGGATGTTCTCGTAGTACTTCACGACCCGAGCTTCGCTCTCGTAATAAGTCCTGCGAATCCTGTGTGGCGAAAGATCGGCCAGCTTGATGTTCGAAACGTTCAGCACCATCGAAATCGAAAAAAACGCCATCCCGAAAGACATTGCGAAGCGCGGCGTGAGCACAGGCGCCAGTTGCGGCACCATGCGTTGACGAAGGCGCTGCCACCAAGGCAGTCGCGCTGCCACTTCCGCCATCCCTGTAGCTTCGGCCGTACCGGTGGTCGCGATGAGGATGTTGCGAACCAGGTTGCGAGGCGGTTCGACTTCCTCAAGTGCGTTCAGCCAGTTCAGTCCGGCTCCGGCTTCGGCGAACATTTCGGCGCAAGTCCTGCAAGCCGCCTTATGCTCCTCGAAGCTCGCCAGCTTCGGGCCAGTCAGCACGCCATCAAGGGCGTCTGCCAGGAGTGCGTCAAAATCTACGCACTGCATCGTGTTGTCCTTTTCGCCGTACATCAGATCACCTGCCTATAAGTACGCTGTAACAACCGCGCAAGTTCCGTACGTCCGCGATTAATTCTGGATTTGACCGTTCCTTCGGGCACTTTGAGCACCTGTGCAATCTCGCGATAGTCCATATCCTGCAGATCGCGCAATATAACGGCCTCTCGCAACTCAGGGGAAAGCTTTTGCAGGGCCTTGTGGACCAGTTCGCGGGTTTCGCGCTTTTCAAGGCGATGCTCTGGCCCGGGAGCCTTATCCTCCAGCTTGTCGCCGAGGGAGAGGCCTTCCTCACCTTCGCCCGGAGTGGCATCAATGGAATCGGTGACACGGTCATGCTTTGTCTTGCGGAAGTGATCGACCAGCAGGTTGCGCGTAACCGTAGTGATCCAGGTCGCAAACGATGCGCGCTCGGAATCGAAACTATCGAGCGTGCGGTACATCTTGATGAAGACTTCCTGGGTCAGGTCTTCGGCGTCGGTAGCCGAGCCCGCAAACCTGTAACAGATGTTATAAATCCGACGATTGAATTTCTGGACGATCTCTTCCCAGGCAACGGCGTCGCCGGCAACGCAGCGACGGACGAGCAATGCGATTACCTGGGCATCTTCCAACCGGCACTCCCCTTGAGGCGTTGCGGGGATGGCTGCGGAAGACGCGACAGGAATACCAAGTGCCACGCCACAACCCATACCCCTTGTTACGAGTATCTAACCTCAAAAGTTCAGAGGACTTGCGAGAATCCCGGCATTGTACCAGCAGCGGTGACGCGCACGGCAATCAGGCAAGATCAGAACACCTGCCCAGCACACGAAAAGCCCTCGCGCTGCTGCGAGGGCTTTTCGTTCATGCGATCCAAACTATTGCTGCTTTTCGGCGATTCCCAGCATCTGCTTTGCGTTGTCGGCTGAGATGGCGTACCAAGTGGATGCGTCTGCCACGTAGATTCTAATCGGCAACCCACCCAGTGTTCCTGTTGCGCGTCCGTTGGCGGCCACGTTGTAGTCGCCGGGCAGAGCTGCCCCAGTGCCGAGCGTGCCTCCGTTGTTGTAATCCTGGGTTCCAGTGAACGAGCCCGTGCCGTTGGCACGAACCTGCGCGATGACGTCCGCCGTCACTCCTGCGTATCCGCTGAACAACACAGAGTAGCCGCCGTTCAACGTGGCGTTGGACTGGGTTCCCTGCTGCAACGTGATCGGGCCGGATTCCACACTGGAACCGTCGGCGCTCATCAGAATGCCGGTGCGTGGTGAAGTCATCCACAACACATATTTAAGAGTGGTAGTGCCGTACGTAAGCTGCACCGGTGCGCGGCCATTTGCGGCCATGCTGTAGGTTCCGGTAAAGGTTGAGTTTTCGTAGAATTGGCCGTTCTCGTTGAGATCTTCCACGCCCGAGTTGACCGCTCCACTGCCGTTGAGAGTAAATCGTCCGGCTTCACGAATGATGCCTGCGCTTGTGTATCCCGACAATTGGAAGATGAAGTTGCCGTTCGTGCCCGCGTTGGAGAAAGGTCCTCCGGACTGTTGCACGGCATATCCGTTCAGGTTTGGGATGAAATCGGTGCCCATGATCTCAAGGCGCGAAGCATCCACGATATAGAACAGGAAGTGTACGTTGCCGGGGCCGAAGTTTATGGTTGCCGTGCCGCGTCCGCCAGCTCCGACCGTGTACGTGCCCGTGACGGCGACAGAGGAAGCGAAGGCTCCACCGTCATTTTGGTCGAGCGTGCCGGTGAGTGTGCCGGAAGCCGCCGGGCCGGAGGCGGTCACAGCACCCAGGGCAGAGTACTGGTAGCCCGCGTTATCACCGTCGAAACGGAATACGTAGGTGCCAGCCAGGTTCGCCGTCGCTGCCGCATCCTGTTTCTGGATCATGCCGGTCGCGTTCTCGGTTTGCGACATCTCAATCAGGCGAGCCTTGTCAGTGGAGATCAGGGCGAAGCGCATACGAATGGTTCCGCCGCCGCTGAAATTGGCCACCATCTCGCCGCGTCCGTCCGAACCGACCGAGTAGGTGCCCGTAAATGGTGTCGTCGGGTATGCGCCGAAGGAAGAGTCGTGAGCATCTTCGCTTCCAGAGATGATGCGACCGGCTCCGTCAGCGGTGAACTCGCCAAGGATGGCGAACGTCGTGCCTGTCGCAGATCCGTGGGCGGAGTAGACGTAATGGCCGTTCAGGCTGGCGTTGGAATAGCCAGTCGGGCCGGGCGGCGGCGGGGGATTCGAGCCACCGCCACCACCACTCGAACTGCCGCCGCCACCACCGCAGCTGATTGCCAACAGTGCCGTGAGTACCAGCAAACACGTCCAAATCCGTCTCATGCTGTGTTCTCCTGAATTGCGCCCCGGGGTGTAGAGGTTTGTACCACTTTTAGGGCAGCAGAGGAAGTGACGGAAGTTTGTGACCGTTACCCCTGAGTGACCAAAGTCACCCAGGCTCTGTGGTTGGCTTTGGAGTGAATGACAACACTGTGAGTTTCGTTATCCGCTGGAGAATGCAATCAGGCCAGACGCTACCCAGAGGCTACAATGAGTGCCTATGTCTTCTGACTTCGTTCCCTTTCCTCCGCAGACTCCGCAAGAAGGGCTGGCGATGGTTGGCTTCCGCGTGGACGCCAATGCTGAAGGCCCACAGATTTACACACTGATCGCGTACGGTGGAGAGAACGACCGGCCTTTGCTGAAGAATGGGCGCGTCCTTTTCTTCAGGAGCGCGAAGCAGGCGCAGAGGGCGCTGGAGTTGGCCGACAACAACATGAAGGCCCTTGGGCCTGCGCCGGCCGAGATCGAGATGCTCTGTGACATCGCCGAGGCGTTGCACGTGGTGAACGCAATGGACCTCGACGAGGACGGCGTAATCCTCGATGTTATCGGTTGCTTCGACGATCTTGTGCGAGCGGCGCAGGTGAATGTCCCCGCCGAGTACATGGCTGTGTTGAGCGCGCTCAGCGAACAGTTATTACAAGGGAAAGAGTTTGGGAGCTTCCTGCAAGAGCGCGGCATCGATCGCGAGAAGGCCGAAGACGCCATTATGTGGTGCGTAGGCGCAATCGTCGTCAAGGGAACGGTGCTGTAGGTGAGAGCCGCCTGGGCCCACAGCTAAACTACTTCGCCTGCGCGGATGTGCAACATCCTGGAGATATGCCCCCGCCTATGCGGCTTGTCGCTCGACAAGAGCGGGTCTGCTGCGGGCGACGTTGACGAAGAGTGGGATGGAAGTCAGTGCGCCGACTGCGAGCAGCGCTATTCCAGCGCCCTTCCGCGCATCGCGATTGATCTTGCCGGACATCAGCAACCCAATTCCCATGCCAAGCGCCACACGCGTACCTGCGATCAACATGATGTCGGGAACCGTGAGACTTCTCTCTGCCATCGCCCACCTCCGCTTGCTTTGATGCTGTGAACGTTGCCCACGCAATCCCTCGGGTGCTCAATCGAAGCCGACTTCTCACTTCGCGGGAAGCGGAAGAAGACTCCTGAGAAGTATTCGTTGTTGACGCTGTAGGAGTAGCGCACTTCGGCGCGCATTTTGCCGTCAACGGTGACGAACTCGGCGAACTCGACGGTGCCGTAGACGACGGGCCAGGACTGTCCGGCACGCTCCTTCAACTCGCGGGCGATCCACGTCGCGACGAGGATGAGAAAGATAACAAAGTAGTGGATCGTTGATAGATCTCTGAACGGGTTGAACTCGAAGGTGAAGGCGTACATGGGCGTTTGTTTGTCGCCGAGAGTGTACGCCGGAGAGGGTGGTTAGGGTAGAAGAAACGCTGGGGGAAGCCGAAGACCCACATCTGCCAACGTCAGGCAGATGTGGGGCACCGTCGAGAATGGATTCGGAGAGGTGGGCCACCAGCCCACCCGACCCAGCGTCCTTATCACTGTGTTGAATCGATATCAGACTTGAGGCTTCTTACAAGTCGCTCAAGGATTCTCTTTCTAGCGGGCTCGTCTAAGGAGTTTAAGATCGAGTTGACTTCTTTCCTAACGCGATCAACTTCGTGCTTTTCGGCAATCTTGTCTAACACTTCTTCGCGTTCAAGATCCTCGATTTTCCGAAACATCTCATCTTCAAACGTCTTGTAATCATCTCTTGTTGGCATCGCCTTCTCCCCCATAGTCCCCAATCCAAACTCGTTTCATTTGCTTGGAGTCCGCCTACACGCTTTGTGCGACCGCTTTGCTCGTCCAGCGATAGATAAGGGAATACGACTTGCTACCGGTATCGTGGAGCGGAGAGATAGTGTCCGTCATCTTGATCTGCTCCCAATCGCGGGCATTAGTTTTGTAATCTCCGTAATACATCACGTCAGATACGCGGCGGAAGTGTCTGAACCAAACCCCAATGCGCGGCTCTGTCTCCCGGATGTAGTTGTACTCGCCAGTGATTTGCGCCACCGCAAATGGAAAATGATGGGCGATGATGAGAACCCAATCGCCTTGTTGCATGTCATGGGCGAAAGCCCAATGATCTTTTTCCTTCGTTGGAATCAAATCCTTCCTAATCGTGCGCAGATCGCCGGTATCGGACGCGAAATCAAGTCCAATAAAACCGGCGGCGAGGCTTTCTACGCAGTGCTGCACTGACTTGCCCGACTGATCAGGATGTAACTGCATCCGCCAATAAGCCATCACATCGCTCCCTTTACACTCACACCAACGGAAAAATGGCCTTAGTTTATCGCGGAGAGTGTACGCCGGAGAGGGTGGTTAGGGTAGAGGAAAGGCTGGGGGAAGCCGAAGACCCACATCTGCCAACGTCAGGCAGATGTGGGGCACCGTCGAGAATGGATTCGGAGATGTGGGCCACCAGCCAGACAACAGCGACGACTCGTCTATTTACGACGGTCTACCCTATCCTGCTGTATCCAGTTGAGAAAGGTTGGATCTTTCTTCGTGGACGAGATCAGCACCACTCTTTTCTTTGCCCTAGTAAGGGCAACGAGAAACTTGCACACATCTTGATCCGATATCTTCTTCTTGTCCTTATCCTTCACAAAAAATTGATCATCGAAATGAGTGATGAATACTAGGTCCGCTGCGAGACCTTTGGAGCTCTGCACTGTAGTAGTTTTAACGGCTATTTTCCTAATACCGGAATTGCTAACGTGCTCATCACTACCTATGTCACGACGCAACTCCCGCCGCGTCAATTCGTAAGGACCCAGATCAAGGACTTCCAGCAAGCGCGCTAAATCCTCGTCCTTAACAGTTTTCCCCGCTTTTATGGCTTTTACTACGCCTACTAGCCTTCTGACGTCCGCCCTGATAATACGACCCACGAGATCGTAGATAGGTTTGGTCGCATCTTTGTCCGTCGCCCCGACTATCTCAATGACCTTCTCGGGCTCTAGAAGGAACTTGATCAAAATTCTCCAACCTAGATTGTCTTTGGCGTTTTCAAGGAGTAACCGAAGGGCGTCCAACGTTTCTGCCTGCCGGTCTCCTCGTTTTTCGCTGAGCTCGAGGTTCGAAAACCCTTTGGTTTGAAGGGACGCTGCTAAGGTTCGAGACTGTGTTCGGGTAGGGGAAATCACGAGAACAGAGAACTTGGCCTTCGTGTCCAAGGCCATTGCCGTGATTTCCTTTTCGATGATCCAAGGTATTTGAGATGCGAATACTTGACGATGGATGAGTTGTGGACTTTGGTCGCTTTCTTCGTCCTTCCCCTTAGCGTCGAAGTATCGGTAAGCCTTTTCGATGCGACCCTTCAGTAAGCCTTGCGTTTTTGCGGCGGTAATGATGTCGTTAGTAGCTCCCACAATCACGCGAGTACACCGAGAACAAAAAGGCAAGCTGAAGGCTGCGTAATCGGGCTTTGTGTTTGCGTGCCGCTCACGGATATGTCGTGCGCTGGCGCTTTTGAAATCGTAGAGTGCTTGGTCATCATCACCAGCAATCAACACAGGGCTTCTTTCTGCCAGCAGATCAATCAAGGACACTTCTAATTGATTGAAGTCCTGAAACTCATCAACAACGATCTGTTCGAATGCGGGGATCGCCCCTCTGTTTTTCTCGAGATACCTCACTGCAGCAAAAATCACATCAGAATACCCGTACTGCCCGTAGTACTGCTTCCGCTTTGCAAAGAATCTTATGAGTTCGTTCTCATCATCTCTGTTATTGAATATCGCGTCGAAGTCAATCTCCTTTCCAAGAAGTATCTGTGCGTCATTTTTGACAATCTCGGAAAGCCTCGGCGATATCTTGACCTCTTTTTTCGTTATCTTGGCTAGAAGACCTCGGGCGAAACTGTGCAAGGTCCGAACTTCGGACAGCCCGAATAGATCGAGCGACAAGTCTTCGACCAGGGCATTAACAAACGTGAGTGTTAGGGCGTTTGTTTTTCCTTCGAGAACTTTTTTAAAGAGGAAGGTTTTGCCAGTGCCTGGCCCGGCGACTACTACCTTCTTGTCAGAAGCAGAAGTCAGGACCGCGTCGACATGTCGCTCTCTTTCTTTGGCGGTCTCGAGATACTTATCCGTAAAAGCCGTAGACGATACCGCTTGAACAGTGCTCATAGGCGAAGTTCTCCATTGGAGGGCGAAAACAGTAGCACGGTTCTGAGCGGATGGACAGTAACTAGAAAGCCACCGAAGCTAACGAATTCGAATACGAAATGCGCGAATCGGAATCCGGATCGGTTGCCTCAAATTCAGTAAGAGCAAACGCCTAAGCAGAATCAACAGCTTTCGAGACAAGAAAAGGAGCAGACCGATGTCTGCTCCAGGCAAGGTAAAAGCACCGGAAAAGATGCTAACTACACCCACTCGTACTTCCGCACGACATGCACCGATAGCAGCTGCCATTCCTCGTCATGATGCTTCCGCAAACGTGGCAGCTTGGGGCGTCGCCCATGTCGATGAGTCCGCGCATGGCGTCGGCGGCGTGGTAGGAAGATCCGGCCGGGGGTGCGGCTTTGAGCGCCGGAGCTTCTTTCGTGCTGCTGTGGTCTAGCGCGGGGTGGCCTGGGAATTCGCCGTTCTGGCGCGGGCGCAGGTCATCGAAGAGCGTCTGCTGCTGTCCGGTGAGGAAGCGGAGTTCGAGCCAGCGGAAGATGTAATCCATGATCGACTTGGCGTAGCCGATGTCCGGATTGTTGCTCCAGCCGCTGGGTTCGAAGCGGGTGTGCGCGAACTTCTCCGCGACCAGCTTGAGCGGGACGCCGTGCTGGAAGGCGATGGAGATGGCGCAGGCGAAACTGTCCATGAGGCCGCTGACCGTGGACCCTTCTTTCGCCATGGTGATGAAGATCTCGCCGGGCATTCCGTTCTTGTAGAGGCCGACGGTGATGTAGCCCTCGTGTCCGCCGATGTTGAACTTGTGGGTGATGGAGATGCGCTCGTCGGGCAGCTTGTGGCGGCGGGCGCGCGGCGGAGCGTTCATGTCCTCTTCTTCCTCAACCACAGTGGCGGCCTGGGCGGCCATCTGCGCGAGGGTCTTTGGTTCGGAGCCCTTGGCGGACATGGGCTGCGACTTCTTGGAGCCGTCGCGGTAGATGGCTACGGCCTTCACGCCGAGACGCCATGCCTCTATGTAGGCCTCCATGATGTCTTCAACGCTGGCGCTCTCCGGCATGTTGATGGTCTTGGAGATAGCGCCGGAGATGAAGGGCTGGACGGCCGCCATCATCGTGAGGTGGCCGAGCCAGGCGATGCTGCGCGTGCCCTTCGACGGCTTGAAGGAGCAATCGAACACCGGCAAGTGCTCTTCCCTGATGAATGGCGCGCCTTCGATGGTTCCGGTGGCGTCGATGTAGCTGACGATGGCGTTCGTCTGATCGCTGGTGTAGCCGAGCTTGAAGAGCGCGGCCGGGACCGTGTTGTTCACGATCTTGATCATGCCGCCGCCGACAAGCTTCTTGTACTTGATGAGCGCGAGGTCCGGCTCCACGCCCGTCGTGTCGCAATCCATCATGAAGCCGATGGTGCCGGTCGGCGCAAGGACCGTGACCTGCGCATTGCGGTATCCATGGCGCTCGCCATGGGAGAGTGCTTCGTCCCAGCACTGGCGAGAAGCCTCCAGCAACGCGGCCGGCACGTGCGTCTTCTCGATGTTGTTGACCGAAGCGCGGTGCATGCGGATGACATCGAGGAAAGGCTCGCGGTTCAGATAGTAGCCGGGGCAGGCCGCGCCGGTAATTTCGGCGGACTTGGTGTGCTCGGCGGCAGGCGCGAGCGGCTGGCAGACTTCGGCGATGCGCGACGACTGAAGATAGCTTTCGCCGCACATGATGGCCGTGACGCAGGCAGCGTAGTCGCGTCCGGCATCGGAATCGTACGGCAGGCCTGCGGCCATGAGCAGCGCGCCCAGGTTGGCGTAACCGAGACCGAGCGGACGATAGTCGTGCGAGTTGCGCGCGATGTTGTCCGTCGGATAGCCGGAGTTGTCCACGAGGATTTCCTGAGCGGTGATCATGACGTCAACCGCGTAGCGGTAGGCAGCGATGTCGAAGCTGCCGTTGGGCGCGAACTTCATCAGGTTCAGCGACGCCAGGTTGCAGGCGGAGTCGTCCAGGAACATGTACTCCGAGCAAGGATTGGAGGCATTGATGCGCGCCGTGTTCTTGCTGGTATGCCAGCGGTTGATCGTGGTGTCGTACTGCATGCCGGGATCGCCGCACTGCCAGGTCGCTTCGGAAATCTTGCGCAGCAGATCGCGAGCTTTGTAGGTCTTCACCGGACTGCCGTCGCGAATGGCCTTGGTGGTGAATTCGCGGTCATGCACCACGGCGTCCATGAACTCTTCATTTACGCGAACGCTGTTGTTGGCGTTCTGGAAGAAGATGGAGGAATAGGCTTCGCTGTCCGGCGTGGAGCCATCGTAGCCGGCCTGCATGAGCGTCCACGCCTTGGCTTCTTCCTTTGCCTTGCACTCGATGAACTCGTTGATGTCGGGATGCTCGATATTGAGAATCACCATCTTCGCGGCGCGGCGCGTCTTGCCGCCGGATTTGATCACGCCCGCGAAGGCGTCAAAGCCCTTCATGAAGCTGAGCGGGCCGCTGGCGGTGCCGCCGCCGGAAAGCGTTTCCATCGACGAGCGCAGCGGAGAAAGATTGGTGCCCGTGCCGGAACCCCACTTGAAGAGCATGCCCTCGGTCTTGGCCAGCGTGAGGATGCTATCGAGCGAATCGTGCACGCTGTTGATGAAGCACGCCGAGCACTGCGGATTGGAATAGCCGGTCTTGCCGAACTCGACCTGATGCGTCTCGGGATTCCAATGCCAGTTTGTGGCGTCTGAGTTTGGCTCAATGCGATCGCAACCTACGTTGAACCACACCGGCGAATTGAACGCGGCCTTCTGCTGGACAAGGATGTGAACAAGCTCATCGTGGAAGACTGCTGCGTCTTCGGACGAGCGGAAGTATCCGCCGGCCATGCCCCAGTCGCGAATGGTTTCGGCTACGCGCGTTACAAGCTGGCGGACGCCGGTCTCGCGGTCGGGGGTGCCGACCTGTCCGTGCAGGTATTTCGAGGCCACGATGTTGGTGGCCGTCATCGACCAATCTTTGGGAATCTCAACGTCGTTCTGCTCGAAGATCACGTTGCCCTTGGCGTCCGTGATCTGCGCGGTGCGGAGTTCCCACTCCACTTCATCGTAGGGGGAAGTTCCCGCCTTGGTGAAATAGCGCTTGAAGGAGAGGCCCGGAGCCACCTTTTTCCTGTTCATGTTGCTCGCTGTTTGCTGCGCAGTGGGGGCTACGCCGGTCGTGGTCTTGTTGGATACATCGGCCATCTCTATTCTGCTCCTCTTCATGCGATACGACGAAAACTCTTGGCGCGTTGCGCGCCGGAGAACAACTGGGCAAAAACTACAGCACACGTTCAGGCGTGCGACAACGCCGGGGACGGTATCGATGCCCCGTGTAATTTTCCTTTCAGAGGACAGGAAGCCCATCGCCGCAAGCCGCATAGCAAGCAACGGGAAGGCCGAGGCCCTCAAGAACGGAACGGCTTTGTCCAGTGCCACCGCAGCACTGATCCGAACAAAGCCCAAGCTGTAAAGGATCACCGCACTGAGCCCGTTGCTTGCGTTCAACAAGTAGCGGGGAGTCCGCAAAACATCTCGCCAAGGCGAAATTTCGTGTTGCTATCCAGACCAGGCCGACGCCGTCACCTCTGCCGCCGCCGAACCGGGCCACCCCGGATGTACGTCTTGGGATGCGAACAGTACCTCTCCATGTTGTACGTGTCAAGGGGGTACCGCTATATGTTGTATTTTAAGCCTTTTCGAGCGAAATTCCCATCCGAATGGCCAAAAAGCGAAATCGAGCGGGGCAGACATATTTCCGAAAGCGGACTGCAACCGTATTTTCCCGATTTGTTCCTTGGTCCGAGATGCGAGCGGACTTTTTCGACGAGCCGAATGGCTGGAACAACTGTACTCGCGAGAGTAGACCGCGGTGCCGACAGGGTCAATTACCCATGATTGGTGCAGTATGTGGAAAACCGGGTTGCGAGTCCAGCGTCAATCGGGGCCTAATCGTTTGGACGTTCACAGGCCGGTGATACACTCGCGGGCGCAATTCTGTGGTCACCGCGAGGACATAAGGAACTGAGATGAGAAAGCTCGTGTGTGTTGCAGTCGCGCTGTTTGGCATTTGTGGTGGGGTGCTGGCGCAGGCTCCGCGCAACGATCAGCAGGCGCAAGTGCCGAAGAAGACGACGTACCTTCGGTGCGGCGCGATGGTGGATACAAGGGCCGGCGCGCTGAAGAAGGGTCCGCTGACGATCGTCGTAGAGGGCGACCGGATCAAGGCGGTGCAGAATGGAAGCGCGGCGCCGGCGGCGGGCGTCGATGTGGTCGATCTTTCGCGTTCAACGTGCCTGCCGGGGATGATCGAGACGCACACGCACGTGCTGCTGCAAGGCGACATCACGGCGGCAGACTACGACGAACAGATTCTGAAGCAGTCGATACCCTTCCGCACGCTGCTGGCGTCGCGTGCGGCGCGCCTGGCGTTGCAGTATGGATTCACGGCGTTGCGTGATCTGGAAACGGAAGGCGCCGGATACGCCGACGTCGATTTGAAGAAGGCGATCAACCAGGGCATCGTGCCGGGACCGCGCATGCAGGTCGCCGGACGCGCTATGGACGTGACAGGCGCGTATCCCGTGCTGGGATATGCATGGGAGTTGCAACCGCACTTGCCGAAGGGCGTCCAGGAAGTGGATGGCGTAGAAGGCGGTCGCAGAGCCGTGCGCGAGCAACTGAGCTACGGCGTGGACTGGATCAAGGTTTATTCCGACCGCTCGTACGTGCTTCGCCCGGATGGCGTGCTGGACGACATACCGACGTTCACGGTGGATGAGTTGAAGGCGATCGTGGACGAATCGCATCGGCAGCGGCACAAGGTTGCGAGCCACGCGACAGCCTTGCAGGGTGTGCACAACTCGGTCACCGCGGGCGTCGATTCGATCGAACACGGCGATTACATCGCCGATGAAGATTTCGCAACGATGAAGCAAAAAGGCATCTGGTACGTGCCGACGCTTTTTGTGGGCGAATACGTTGCCGAAGGTCGCGGCGGGGTGTGGCCGAAGATGGTAAGCGTGCATCAGGAGACGTTTCGCAGGCACTGAAGGCAGGCGTGAAGATCGCGTTCGGCACTGACGTGGGCGGCTTCTCCTGGGACGTGAATCCGGCAGTACAGTTCAAAACCATGGTGAAGCTGGGCATGACCCCGGCGCAAGCTCTACGCTCGGCGACGGCGGACGCGGCGGAACTGCTGGGCTGGCAGGACCAGATCGGTACGCTGGACGCGGGCAAATACGCGGACATCATCGCTGTACCGGGCAATCCGCTGGACGACATCACGCTTCTGGAAAAAGTGCAGTGGGTGATGAAGGGCGGCGAGGTTTACAGGAAATAGCTGGGGAGCGGTAGTTAGTCAGTGGCCTGCGCTTTTGGCGCGGGCCTTTTGCTTGGTTTCGCTCGAGAGCGCGTGCTGAGTTCCCTTTGCAAACCTGTACAGGACGGCGCGGACCAGCAGAGCTAGACAAGCGCAGAGGCACACCATCGGCACGAGTTCGTAGCTCACGATTTCTTTCGCCTTCTCCGGCAGATTGGAGATCAGCCGGGTAACCAGGTAAAACACTGCCGATATCGAGACGATAAAAAGAATCGATAGTAATGGATGCTTGATGGTGAAAGACGTTCGCTTGGCTTCCATCGTCTGCATAGTCATCAATAGTGACACGTCATGCGCTGTTTCCAAAACGGAAAGCAAATCCTTGGTTTCGTAAACGCTGACTGACAAGCAACACGATGGGCGCAGCGAGGATTGCGACTTATGCGGCGGGGAGCTTTTTCTTGCTGTGGACGCGGGAGGCCGCCCGGTGCTCGTACTCTTCGCGAATGCGCTCGTAGTGTTTAGTCATATTTTCGAGCTCTTCGTCGCTGAGCTTTTCGATATCGATCATGTCGTTGTGAGCATGGCGAATGGAACGGATGATTTCGTCGAGCTTGAGATGAAGGGCGCGGGCGTCGCGGTTCTGCGTGTTCTGGATCAGAAAAACCATGAGAAAGGTGACGATGGTCGTGGCGGTGTTGATGATGAGCTGCCATGTGTCCGAGAAATGAAAGATGGGGCCAGTGAAGGCCCAGATGAAGATACTGGCACATGCAAGGATGAATATCCACGAAGAGCCGACAAGCGTTGCCGTGCGCGCTGCAAATCGCGAGAAGCTCCGCGAGTTGCTGCCGTTGGCTGGACTTGGAGCCTTTTCGCCGCTACCAAGGGACATGTATATGAGAATCTTCAGAGGTGTTTCGAGGTTGTACGTAACCGATGCCAGTCTGAAGCGCAAGGCACACCAATGCGCCACAACAAAACGCGGCAGGCGATAACGCCTGCCGCTTCACTCGTTCTTGACTTTGGCGGCTAGGACACCCGCCTTGTCCTACTTGCCTGCCTTTTGCAGGCGCTGGTTGATCTCGCTCCAGTTCACGACGTTCCACCACGCCTTCAGGTACTCGGCGCGACGGTTTTGGTACTTGAGGTAATACGCGTGTTCCCAGACGTCATTGCCCATGACTGGGTAGAGCCCCTGAGAGAGCGGGCTGTCCTGGTTTGGCGTGGACATGATCTGCAGTCCGCCATTGCCTTGCACGAGCCACACCCAGCCGCTGCCGAATTGCTTGGCTCCGGCATCGTTGAACTTTTCCTGGAACTGGGCGAAGTCGCCGAAGGTTTTCTTAATCGCGTCGGCGATAGCGCCAGTGGGTTGTCCGCCTGCGTTGGGAGCCATGATGGCCCAGAACATGGAGTGGTTGACGTGTCCGCCGCCGTGGTTGCGCACCGCGGTGCGTACGGCTTCCGGAACGCTGGTGAGATGTCGCAGAATGTCTTCTGGACTCTTGCCCTTGAGCTCCGGCGTTTTATCTACTGCGGCGTTGAAGTTGTCCACGTAAGCCTGGTGGTGCTTGTCGTGGTGCAGGTGCATGGTCTGCGCATCGATATAGGGTTCGAGCGCTTCGTAGGCATAAGGCAGCGGCGGAACTTCGAAAGCCATGATCGTTCTTTCCTCCAAGGCTAGGATGCGCGGGCGATGTATTCGGTTCCAAAATATCGTGGGGCGAGGTAACGCGCGCTGGCCGACGGTTACACGTAATTTGGCTTTACGGTCGCGGACCAGCCTGCGCACGCTCAGTGGACGACATCTGCTGCCACAGCGTATTGCGATTGTGAGCGATCCACTCGCTGCCCGGATCGGCCTGCAGTGCGAGGCTCATCCAGTGGTAGGCAGCGACACGGTCTTGCGCGACGCAGGAGCCAGTGGCGTAAAGCGAGCCAAGTTTGCTTCGAGCTCGCGCGTTCTTCTTGCTGGCGGCGGAGCGCAGCAGGATAAGCCCCTGATCGCAGTTCTGCGTGATGCCGCCGCGACCGGTGACGTACATATCGGCGAGACGCACGGCGGCTTCGGAGTTTCCCTTGCCAACGGCCTTCCAGAGCCATGCCGCTGCGACGGACGGATTGCCAGCGGCTGTTGCCTGGGCAAGCTCGGCGGCTCCGCCCTCGGCAGGTTCGGTGTCGCGCAAGGAGGGCGAAAACTTGCCACGCCCGGACATGGCGGACTTGCCGGGTGCTGCGGATTCCTCGCTGTCGGCCTCGCGTGCGGTGCCGCGCCCGGCGACACCATCCCTAGCGGGCTCTCTGTTACCGGGCTCTCCTTGTTGCACGTCTTCGTTTCGGTTGCTGGCTTTCTGCGCCGTCTCCGGCGTCGTGGCAGGCGTCGAACTGTTGCTGCCGCTGGTCGCGGGCGTTGTTGAGTTTGCAGGCGGAGAATGCGGTGACGCTGACGATTGTTGCGAGTTCGAGGGCGGCTGCGCGTTGTTTGTCGCGGTATTACCTGCAGCACCATTGCCCGCGGCCGCGAGGTTGCCGGATTGCGTGGTGGCCGCGTTCGGATTGCGCGCTGGCTCGACAACGATCTCCGGATTGGAGTTCGCGGTTGTTGACCCCAAATTGGCGGTGGAGTTGGCCGCGGGTCCGGCGGGCGCGGGTTGTCCTCTCTTTAGCGCGAGAGGCAGGCTCATGGTTCCGTTCTGCGCGTAGCGCACTCCGAAGTCGCGAATGGAGCGCCACTGCACTGCCGCCAATATAAGGAGCAGAGCGAGAATGACGAGCGCGACGTTGCGACGCGAGTGCGACTGGCGACTTTCGTCTCCGTATTCAGAGACTTCATCTCCACCAAGGCCGAGAAACGAAGGACCATGAATGGCGGCAACTTCGCGCCGGGGCTCGCTGAAGTCCAGGAACCCGGTACGTGGCGCATCCTGGATGGCTGCAGAGCGTTCGTGGACGGGACCATACTCGCCCGCGAGGGGCGAAACATCCCCGCGCCCGATGCGGACCTCTGCTTCGTATCCAGACTTGTCGCTGATCGAACTGGATGCGGGACTGTCGAGACCAAGGACCGAGCTGTACCGAGGCGGTGCCCCCGTCGCGGACTCGCGCGGGGAGGGAACGTCACCACGACGACTGTCCTGGGACGGCGAGGATTCACGTGGACGAACGGAGCCGCTGTGCTGCTGCGCCCTACTGGCTTCACCAGTTCCGGCGCGTTCTTCCTCGCGTCCTCTTGCGTTCTGCTGGGCCCGGAGTCGGGGATCGAGTTGAGCACGGCGGCGATCGATGCCCGGCTCAGCAATGATGGGAACTTGACGGTCGTACGCTATGACTTCCGGCGCAAGCACGGAGGAATCACGCAAGGGGAGAACCGGCGTGGCCGAATCGGTCTTTAATTCAGGCGACGGAGCATCGGCGAGCTTGCCGTGATGCTCCGTATCGCGAGTCGCTCCCTTGCTGGCCGAGGTTCGCCCAGAGATCGGATTGGGCGCGCAGCTTCCAACGTCAGGCGGATTCTTCTCAGAACTTGAGAGCTGTTGCGAGGTATCCTGCGATGCGCGTGTCGAGTCGATGCCGTGGGATTCAAAGCCAGGCTCGCGCACGTTAGGAGTGGCATCGCGCAACTCCGATACGGCGAGTGCTCGTTCCTGCTCGCGCAACTTCGCCTCCTCTTCAGCGAATGCGCCAGAGGGTGGCACCTGGGAGTTGTAGTCGGCCAAGGACGATAAGTTCTCTTCGGACGGCTTCTGCCGAATGAGACGGTAGAAGTAGTCTAGCGTGCTCTGTGCTTCCGCCGCGTCTATTGATCGGAGCGGCACACCGCAACTGCCGCAAAAACGTTGTTCATCGGAGTTCGGATGATGACAGGCCGGGCAAAGCAAAGTGTCCTCCTCGGACGAAGGGGCTGAATAGTGGCTGCTTTGAGTTGGATGTATCCGGCAGATTAGAGGTGGGTAGAAGCTGTTTTTTCAGGTGCTTCGGCCATACCCCCGCGCCGGGGCCTCGGCGCTATACGTATGCATAGAAAGTACGTAGCGAAAGGTCGCCTTCTAATCGGCGGTGATCGCCGGACGGGCGGCCGGGATGATCATACGGCGGCGGCCGAGTAGCCACGCCGCGACCCTCCAGCCCAGCAGTATCGCAAGCACGCTGGCGAAGATTAGCGGTTCGCGAAGATCCTTCTTGACCAGCCAGATGAAGTGAACGACTCCGGCAAATGCGCTTACATAGATCAGCCGGTGCAGCAATAGCCAGCGCCGTTTTAGCCGGCGAATCCATCCCTGCGTGGAGGTAATTGCAAGAGGGATCAGGAGGACGAAGGCTGTGAATCCGGCGGTGATGAAAGGTCTCTTGTAAACGTCCTTCGCAATCGAGGAGAAGTCGAAGAACTGGTCGAGCCAGATGTAAGTGAGGAAATGCAGCACGCCGTAGAAGAAGGCAAAGAGGCCGAGCATACGGCGGTACTGGATCAACCAATGCAGTCCCGTCATCTTGCGGACCGGCGTAATGGCCAGGGTCACCATAAGGAAGATGAGCGTCCAGTAACCGGTCCGGCGCGTGATGACCTCAATCGGATTCGCGCCAAGGCCTACTGTAAAACCGGCGATCACCAGCCGGGCAAGTGGCACCAGCGCCAAGAGAAATACAATCGGCTTGAGTAGCTTATTTCGACGCACTGTCGTCGAAGGCATTGTTTTCCAAAACAATGTTTTCCGAGATATTGTTTTCCAAGACATTGTTTCGCTTACCGTTCCTTTTCTTCATTGCCTGCATCGTTGCGGGTGACGACCCGTTGGACACAGGGCTTGCACAACTGATCAGACTGCTGGAAGACATCCGGCGTTACACGGAGTTACAAAACAATCCGATCATGTTTGCTAGAAGTTCTTACGCAGGTCCATGCCGGAATAAAGCTGCGCTACCTGATCGGCGTAGCCGTTGAATGGCAACGTCTTGCGCTTGAAGAATTCGCCGAGACGGCGTTCTCTCGCCTGACTCCACCGTGGATGATCGACCTCTGGATTGACGTTGGAGTAGAAGCCGTACTCGTTGGGCGCGGATTTCTCCCATGTGCTCACGGGCTGGTTTTCGACGAAGCGTACGCGCACGATCGACTTGATGCTTTTGAAGCCGTACTTCCAGGGAACGATGAGGCGAATGGGCGCGCCGTTCTGGTTCGGCAGAGTCTCTCCATAGAGCCCGACGGCGAGGATGGCCAGCGGATGCATAGCCTCATCGAGGCGGAGGCCTTCGACATAGGGCCATTCAAGCACGCTGCGCTTCTGTCCCGGCATTTGTTCGGGGCGCTGGACGGTCGTGAACTCGACAAATTTCGCCTTCGACGTGGGCTCGACCTGCTTGAGCAACGCGCTGACCGGGAAGCCAAGCCACGGAATGACCATGGACCATCCCTCTACGCAACGCAGGCGGTAGATACGCTCCTCAATGGGGGAGAGCTTCATGAGAGCATCGAGGTCGAGGGTCTTCGACTTCTTCACCAGGCCATCGACGGTGATGCTCCACGGGCGCGGCTGGAAGGCTGTAGCAAGATTGGCCGGCTCGTACTTGTCTGTGGAGAACTCGTAGAAGTTGTTGTAATGGGTCACGTCCTGCAACGGCGTGACCTTCTCGTCGGTGCTGAACGGGCTCTTCGAGTACTGCAGTTTTGAGCCGGCGTAAGCAATCTCCGTTTGCGAGGACATTCGCAGCAGTGCCGTGCCCGCAATGGCCGTCGCCCCAAATGCAGACGCGCCGATGAGGAACTTCCGGCGATTCATGTAAAGCGATTTCGGTGTTATCTCAGACGAAGGAACATCGGACGGCTTTTTAATGACCATACTGCGCACCAACACTCTTAGACAAAATGCCAAAGACAATAAGTTGGATACGCAGGCGAGCAATTTGATTCACAAAAGGAGAAGCCTGGGGTCAGGAGAACACTTGTGTAGAGGACGACTGATGCGGTTGAGGGTACCCGCGCCAGAAGCAACAATCCCGCGGTGGCCCATGCAAGCCGGATTTGCTTGCATGGGGGAACAGAACAATCCCTAATTCAGAGCAGGACGCTACTTCCCTTCCCAGGGATAGAACGCAGACATGATGCGGTAGAAGTTCCAGACGTCAACTTTGGATGACATCTCGTAGGGAGAGTGCATCGAGAGCAGCGGGACCCCGAGGTCGATAACTTCCATGTCTTGTCGCGACAAGAAGCCGCCGATGGTGCCGCCACCGCCGATGTCCACCTTGGGCGTCTGCGTCTGCCACGGGATCTGGTTGCCGTCCAAGAGGCCGCGTATGGCGGCTATGTACTCGGAGTTGGCATTGAAACCGGTGCCGTAAGCCTTGATGGCAACACCGTAGCCGAGGCGGGCGGCGTTGGAGGACTCGCTGGTGGCCTCGCCAAAAATGGGGTTGTATCCATCGTTGGCGTCGGCGGAGATGACGCGCGAGTTACGCAGTGCTGTGCGCAGGTCGAACTCTGTGTAGTGCTGGCCGCGCTGTGCGGCAGTGAGTTGCGCGAAAGTATTGTTGAGAAAGGCGGAAGACGCGCCGGTATTGTTGACAGATCCTTCTTCTTCAAAGTTTGTCAGATATGCCATGGCAGTAAAGCGCGGAATCGCTTTCATTTCCATGATGGCGCGTGCCGCGCAATACGACGAGAGCCGGTCATCCTGACCATAGGCGCCTATGAGTCCCCGGTCGAAACCGACGTCTGAGGGCGACGCGGCGGGTACAAGTTGCAACTCGGCACTGACCAGGTCCTCTTCTTTGATCTTGTAAGCCTCGGAGAGTTGGCGGAGAACTTCGGTTGCGGCCGAGGACCGCTCGCCCGGCACGCTGCCGAAGACGGGGTTGAGTTCCTCGCCCAGCAACGCATCGTTATACGTACGGGTGCGAAGAGGCTTGTCGGAGTGCACAGCATTATCGGGGATGACGAAGACAGGCTCGCCGGGTTTGGTGCCGAGCGAGACGTTCACGCTGCGACCGTCTGTGGTGTCGATGCGTCCGATCAGCGCGAGCGGGATGTTGGCCCACTGATATTTCTTGATGCCGCCGTAATAGATCGTCTTTAGCAGGACAAAGGAGCCACGCGAAATGATAGGACGCGCTTTGAGATCCAGATGCGGCGAGTCGTGATGCGCTGCGACAACACGCGATCCAGCCGAGAGAGGCTCAGAGCCGATTACGGCAAGAATTACGGCGCGGTCGCGGTTGTTGAAAATGAGTTTTGCGCCGGACTTGACCTGGGCGGCACTGGTGAATTCGGCGAATCCGGCGTCGCGGGCCTGGCGAATCATCTCGCGTGTGGAAGCCTGAGCGGTGCGCGCCGTGTCCAGGTAGGACTTGTACGACTCGGCAAACTGCGAAACCTGCGTGCGCTGCGCAGGCGTTAGCTGCTGCCAGGCGGACTTCTTCGTATTCCAGACGCTGCCGGAATCCTCCTGCGCAGGTGCGGAGAGAGCGAACGCCAGCAGCGCGACGGAAATCACAATGTTACGAAGGGACATCGATAACCTCTAAAAGCCGGTGCGAGTATATATGTCGCTGGATTGGAAATTCCTGTTGTTGGACGCGACAGATAAGAAATCGTAACGTACGGCATCGTCGTGGCATCTCTTGGCGTAGCGCGAAGGTGTTGGCGTAATGAGCGAGACTATCGATTTCGTGGTGCGGCACGGATACGCGGTGCTATTCGTCTGGGTGCTGGCCGAACAATTGGGCGTGCCCGTGCCGGCGGTGCCGATCTTAATTGCAGCAGGAGCGCTGGCGGGCGATGGAAAAATGAGCCTGGCCATGGCGCTGCTCTTAGCTGTATGTGCGGCACTAGCCAGCGATCTGGTCTGGTACCAGTTCGGACGACAAAAGGGCGCGTCTGTGCTGAGCGTGCTGTGCCGCATTGCGCTTGAACCCGACTCCTGCGTGCGACGGGCCGAGGGGTTGTTCGAAAGGCATGGTGCGCGTTCCCTGCTGTTCGCAAAATTCATCCCGGGACTGAGCACGGCAGCGCCGCCTGTGGCGGGAATGTTCGGTATGAGCCTACGGCGATTTCTGCAGCTCGATGCGGCGGGGTCCCTGCTGTGGGCAGCTACGTTCGTGGGTGCGGGATACATCTTCAGCCATCAACTGGAAGCCATCGCCGCGTACGCCACGCAGTTCGGCACAGGCATGGTCGTGCTGGTCGCACTGGCGCTGGCAGCCTACGTTGCACTGAAGTTCCGTGAGCGCCGCCGATTCGTGCGAAGCCTGGGAGCAGACCGCATTACTCCGCAAGAGTTGCTGTCAAAGATGGACGCCCACGAGGAATTGGCAATCGTTGATCTGCGGCATCCGCTGGACTACTTGCCCGATCCGCGCATATTGCCGGGAGCGATTCGCATGACTCCGGAACAACTCGAAAGCCGGCACAACGAGATTCCGCGCGATCGCGACATCGTGCTGTACTGCACCTGACCGAACGAAGCGACCAGCGCCCGTGCGGCGCTGCAACTGCGAAGATACGGAATCACTCGTGTGCGGCCACTGGAAGGCGGCTTCCATGCGTGGAGGCGATTGAACCTGCCGATGCAGGAGATCGCTGAGGCGGCCAGGGCCGCAGGCGAGGGCATCCGCTCCACATAAACAAAGTTCGCGAGAAGCGGCACCAGAGCAACCGAGGTCGGTTTGAAACAAGAAGGTTGTTATCAAAGATGTTCTCACCAGTGTTGTATCCGCTGTATGGGCTGTCACCATTGGAACCGGCGAAGAAGGACTGGCGCTCTACGCCGTAGCGGCTAAAAATCTGTGTACGGTCGCTGAGGTTCCAATCGAGGCGGCCGACCAAGCTGTACGTGTTCTGCGGAGCGCCGCCGTCGGCATTCGATGGAACGGCGTAGCTGATCTATTGAACACAAGCTGGTTGTCGGGAAAACCTAGCAGGAGACTCGGGTCCCCAGGATCGTCATAGACTCCCCTGAGATCACCAACCGTCCATTCCTGGCTACGTGCAGGAGGAGTACCGAAAGCCTTGAAGAACGCCTGCGCGTTTGGGGCTAGTCAAGGCAAGGAAGCTTGCGTCAGGAACCAGTGCGATGCTGGTACCCACTGGTACGTCTAGTCGGCTGGGAGCTCGGCTGTCGTGGAGTCCGTGGCTGCCCCAAACTGTGGGATCGCTTCGGACACCTCCGACCTGCGAGCCGGTTCCAGTTCATCAGCAACCGAAACACCTTGGACGAGCACGGTGGGCGCGGCTCCGGTGGCTGCCATTGTGTAGATTACAGGAGCGGGTTGCGGCTCATAAGACCGGATGCCCCATATGTCGTTGGCGTACTCGCGGATTGTGCGGTCGCTGGAGAACTTGGCGGAACGCGCAGTATTCAGTATGGCTTTGCGAAGCCAGGTGGGGCGATCCTGGAAGTCGCGATCGATCTCGGCATTGATGGCGATGTAAGCAGGTAGATCGGCGACATGGAAATAGCGATCGCCGCGATTGACCAGTTCGTCGAATATCCAGCGGAACATGCCTGGTTCCTGCGGCGAGAACCGGTCGGAGATAAAGGCGTCCAGGATGCGATGCACCTGGGGATTGGTGTCGTAGATCTGGCGCGGATTATAAAGACCATTCTGCTGCATGATGCTGATCTCACTCGCGCGAAGCCCAAAAATAAAGATGTTCTCGGCGCCGACCTCTTCCATGATTTCGATATTGGCGCCGTCATAGGTAGCAACGGTGAGCGCGCCGTTCGTAGTCAGTTTCATGTTGCCGGTGCCGCTGGCTTCCATACCGGCGGTAGATATCTGCTCGCTCAGGTCGGCCGCCGGGATGATGGCTTCCGCTAATGACACGCGGTAATCGGGCATGAACGCGACCTTCAGGCGCCCCTCTAGACGCCGGTCATTATTTACCACGTCGGCGACGTTGTGGATGAGCTTGATGATCTGCTTGGCGGCCCAGTATCCGGGAGCAGCTTTGCCAGCGAATATGATAGTGCGCGGAACCGCAAGCTGCTCGCCGTCCTCCACCACGCGCAGGTAGTCGTGCACGATGTGCAGCAGGTTCAGCAACTGGCGTTTGTACTCGTGGATGCGCTTAATCTGCACATCGAACATGGAGTCGGGATCGGCAATGACGCCAGTCTGCTCCTTGATGATGCGCGCCAGCTTGAGCTTGTTCTGCCGTTTGACGGCGCTGAACTCAGCCTGGAATTCAGGCGATTCGGCGTGTTGCTCCAGCTCGCGTATGTGGCCCAGGTCGGTAATCCAGTTTTCGCCGATGGTGCGACAGAGCAACTTCGACAAGGACGGATTCGCCTTGAGCAGCCAGCGCCGCGGCGCCACGCCGTTCGTTTTGTTGCTGAACTTGTCCGGCCAGAGCTTCGCGAATTCGGGCACGAGCGAACTCTTGATGAGATCGCTATGGAGCTGCGAAACGCCGTTCACGGCGTGCGAACCGATGATAGCCAGGTGCGCCATGCGCACGTGCTTCTCATGCCCTTCCTCGACGATGGACATGCGGCGCAGCTTCTCGGCGTCTACCCAGGAGAAGGCGGCGAGCGAACGCAGGAACTGGTGGTTGATGCCGAAAATGATCTGCGTGTGCCGCGGCAACACGCGCTCCAGCAGCGACACGCTCCACTTCTCGAGCGCTTCCGGAAGCAGCGTGTGATTGGTGTAGGCAAGCGTCTTTTGCGTGATCTCCCAGGCGTGCGTCCAGTCGAGCTGGTGGTCGTCGATGAGCACGCGCATCAATTCGGCGACGGCAAGCGCCGGATGCGTGTCGTTCATCTGGATTGCAACCTGTGACGGAAACTGCTCGAAATCAGTATGCGATTTCAGGTAATGCCGCACGATGTCGCCAATTGCGCAGGCGACGAGGAAATACTCCTGTAGCAGGCGGAGCTCCTTGCCGGCAACGGCGGAGTCGGAAGGATAGAGAATGCGCGAAATGTTTTCGCTCGCAATCTTCTGTTCGACCGCGCGGATGTAGTCGCCGCGGTTGAAAATCTCTATGTCAAAGTCCTCCGACGAGCGTGCGCTGAACAGGCGTAGCAGATTGACAGTGGCACCGTTGTAACCGGCAACGGGCATATCTGTGGGCACGCCGACAACGACCTTGTAATCGCTCCAGCGCTGACGGTAGTTACCTTCGCCATCGCGCGTGTTCTCAACACGTCCGTAAATCGGAATGACGATCGCTTCTTCCGCGCGCAAAATCTGGAACGGAGTGCCCTTCGCCTTCCACTGATCCGGCTTTTCACGTTGAAACCCGTTGGCGATCTCCTGGCGGAAGAGGCCGTATTCATAATCAATGCCGTAACCATAGCCGGGCATGCCGAGCGTGGCGAGCGACTCGAGAAAGCAGGCCGCGAGGCGTCCAAGACCGCCGTTACCTAAGCCCGCATCGGGCTCACTGTCCAGCACGTCGTCAAGAGCGACGCCCATATCGGCAAGCACGTCGCGCATAAGTTCGGTGAGCCGGAGATTGCACAAGGTGTCGCCCAGAAGGCGGCCCATCAGGAATTCCATCGAGAGGTAATAGAGACGCTTGGCGCCGTTGCGCTGGTAACGCTGCCCGGTCTGCAACATGCGGTCGACCAACTGGTCGCGAACGGCGAGCGAGACAGGCACGAACAGCTCGGAAGAGGACAGACTCTCATTACCACGCACAAGTGTGTAGCGTATGTGCCGGAGGATGGCTTCCCGGAGAACCTCTGTGGGTTCCACCTGACTCAAAAAATTAGACGACAACATAGGTATTGGGCCTCAATGCCCGCTCTGCTCGATGAGCACCGGACATGGCAACTCCAAGACCGGCCCATAGATTTTGGAATATCCGCGGGATGATGCTGTGCGAAACGGCTTTCGTCCGGGAGGTGTCCGTTTGCTGTGCACGTGTTTCGGACCAAGATACAAGGATGCACCAAATTGACGAGTCGTGCCGTTCCCAGAGAAAACGTTTCCGAGCATTCTTCTCCGCTGATTGTAAATGAGGCCGTGGCCCAGCATACGGTTCGCCCGCTCGAAACAACCTCAATTCGTGGCACGGAAAGGCCCTGTTTTTGGACTAAAAAACCTTAATCAGGGGTAACCAGCGAAATCGGCTGAGTTCCTGCGTAATTGCCACGAATGTGGTGCAAACCCTTGATTCATCAACATTTGATTTTCAGAGTACCGGAACCGTGATTTAATTCAGAGTGCGATTCCATAGAGATACTTACCGTTTCCCAGGAAGTTCGCACAAGTGTGTGTCCGGTCCTCGAAGATTGTCGAATGATCGAGAGGGCGAGGAAACAGAACCTTACCGGCTGCAAAACGAGAGCCAGACAGAATATGAACGGTAGTCTCCGCCGGCGTGCAGGGCGCAGGCGGGGTGGGGGAAATTCAGGAGAGCGACAGATGAGCAGAGTTAGCAAGAACTGGCTGTCGCGAGTTGTAGTTGTGATGCTGATGTGTATCACGATGCAGCTTGCGGCGTTGGCACAGTCAACGACTGACGGCGCGATTGGTGGCACGGTGACGGATGCGTCCCATGCTGTTGTTCCGAGCGCGAAGATCACGATCGTTAACAACGGAACGAACGAGCAGAAGTCGCTGGTGACGGACAACGAGGGCAAATTCCGCGTCGTGCGTCTGCAACCCGGCACTTATACAGTCACGGTAGAAGCATCCAGCTTTGCGGGCTTGAAGCGGCAGGGCGTCATTGTCGAAGTCGGCCGCGTTACCGAACTCGAAATCGCGTTGACCGCAGGCGCGAAGAGCGAGACGGTCGAAGTCGTCAGCGAAGCTCCGCAGATTAACACCGTGCAGCAGGATTTTGCTCACAACATCAACGAAACATCGATCAATGAACTGCCCATCAACGGCCGTCGCTGGTCCAACTTCGCGCTGCTGACCCCGGGCGCGACGCCGGACGGCAACTACGGATTGATCAGTTTCCGCGGCATCTCCGGCTTGTTGAACAACAGCACCATCGATGGCGGCGACAACAACCAGGCTTTCTTCTCGGAAGAGCGCGGCCGCACACGCGCGAGCTACGTTATCAGCCAGGCTTCCATCCGCGAGTTCCAGGTGAACACCTCGAACTTCTCGGCCGAATACGGCCGCGCGGCAGGTGGCGTGGTGAACTCGGTCACGAAGAGCGGTACGAACCAACTGCATGGCAGCGCGTTCTACTACATTCGCGACAACGAGCTTGGCGCGACCAACCCGTTCACAAAGATCACCACGCTGGTCAACGGCGCGGCGGTCACAACGCCTCTGAAGCCCGAAGATCGCCGTCACCAGTTCGGCGGCACGCTGGGCGGTCCGATCGTGAAGGACAAGCTGTTCTTCTTCTTTAGCTACGACCAGCAGAAGCGTAACTATCCTGGCGTTGCAGCGACGGCCGACCCGGCCTTCCTGAACCCGATCACGGTTGCCACCGCAGTGTCAGCCGGCAAGGTTTGCCCTGGCGCAGCCGGCACGGCAACCACGGTAGCTGGTGAAATCCTGTTCTGCCGTGGCATTACGCAGACTCAGACGAATGCCGGCTTGGCGTACGTACGCGGCTTGACGGGCGTTGTTCCCCGCAAGGGCGACCAGAACATCTACTTCCCCAAGCTCGACTGGCGCATCAACGAGAGCAATACATTGGCAGTCAGCTACAACCGTATGCGTTGGAACTCTCCGGCAGGCGTTCAGAGCCAGCCAGTTTTGAACCGCGGTATTGCCAGTTGGGGCGACGATGGCGTGAAGGTTGATTCCTTTACCGCTCGCCTGTCTTCGGCGGTAACGAACACTGTTTCGAACGAATTCCGGTTCCAGTGGGGCCGCGACTTCGAATTCCAGAGCAGCCAGCCTGTTGGCCCCGGCGAACCTACAACCGGTGTCGGCGGCAGCTCTCCCTCGGTTAACATCAGCACCAGCTCGGGCATCTACCTGGGCAAGCCCAACTTCCTGGAGCGCAGGGCGTATCCGGATGAGCGTCGCCTGCAGTGGGCGAACAGCACAACCTGGGCGATCGGCAAGCACCTTGTGAAGTTTGGCGCAGACGTCAACCGCGTCAACGATGTGCTCGATAACCTTTATCAGGAAAGCGGCGTGTACGCTTACAACTCCCTGGTCGACTTCCTGACCGACTACTCCGCCCCTTCGCAGAAGCGATACAACACCTTTTCGCAAGGTTTTGGACCCACCAGGTTCGAGTTCCGCACCTGGGACTACAACTTCTTCGTGCAGGATGATTGGCGTGTTGCGCCGCGCTTGACCTTGAATCTCGGCGTCCGCTACGAGTATCAGCAACTGCCTGACCCGCAGATCCCGAACCCGGCTCTGCCGCAGAGCGCGAAGTTCCCGTCCGACAAAAACAACGTTGGCCCGCGCGTCGGTTTCGCATGGGACATCTTTGGCGACGGCAAGACCGCACTTCGTGGCGGTTACGGCGTCTACTTCGGACGCATCATCAACTCGACCATCTCAAACGCCATCACCAACACTGGCATGCCGACTGGCCAGATGCAGGTTCAGTGGAAGGGCACGGATGCAGGTTCACCGGTCTATCCGAACGTGCAAACGAGCGGCAGCAGCAGTGGCAGGAGCGATGTCGTCGTCTTCGGCGACTCGATGCAGAACCCGCGTATCCAGCAGGCTGACATGATCTTCGAGCGCGACCTTGGCTCCAACACGGTCATGACGCTCTCGTGGATGTACAGCAAGGGCGACTTCCTGCCGATGTACGTGGACCGCAACCTGAGCGCGCCAACGGCGACACAGGCCTACACGGTCAACGGCGGGCCTCTGGCCGGTCAGACGGTCACGGTCCCGGTCTTCAAGGGCGTGCGTCCGAACGCTGCCTTCGGTCGCATCACCAACATCGAAGGACTGGTCGACTCCGACTACAACGCACTGTCTGTGCAGTTGAACCGCCGCTTCTCGAAGGGCTTGCAGTTCCAGAACAACTTCACCTGGGCGCACGCCATCGACGCGGGTCAGAGCTCGCAGACGTTCACCACCGGGAACTCGGTACTGAACCCATACGATCTGAAAGGCGAACGCGGCAGCTCGAACTTCGATATTCGCCGCCGTTTCGTGAGCAGCATCGTTTGGTCGCCTCAGTACTTCGAGAACAAGGGCGCATTCGTCAAGGCCGTTCTGAATGGCTGGACGATCGCTCCCGTCGTCTCGATCTCGACCGGCAAGCCGTTTACGCCTTTCGTCAGCGGTAACGCCCCGGGCAGCACTAGCACGGGCCTCCTTGGCGCCGGCGGTGCAGCACGCATCCCTGTGCTGGGTCGCAACAACTTCCACTATCCGCGCACGGAGAATGTTGATCTTCGCTTGTCGCGGCGCTTCCAGATCAAGGAAGGTCACCGTATAGAACTGCTGGCTGAAGCGTTCAACCTCTTCAACCGTCAGAACATCACGGAACTCGACGACAAGGCGTATAGCTTGAACGGCACGACACTGAACTACAACTCGGGGTTCATGAAGTACACGGCAGCAGGTAACACCGTGTATCGTGAGCGCCAGGTTCAGTTCGCGGCTCGTTACGAGTTCTAAACACAAACCCGGGTAACCGGGACAAAGAACTCACTCGGCGGCAGCGTGAAAGCGCTGCCGCTTCTTTGTTGGTTGCACTTGTCCTGAGGTTGGCTGAGTCGTTTACGAACGCGCGGCGGCGTTGGAACGGATGTGCTGCATCACGACGGCGACTTCGTTCATGATGTCGTCATTGCCGGTCACGACGAGGTCTGCGAAGAGGCGAGTGGGGTGCACGTATTGCTTCGCCATCGGAAGCACCGTCGTGTGGTATTGCTCAAGAACGGATTCGCGGGTGCGTCCGCGCTCGCGGATATCGCGTTCTATGCGGCGCTCCAGGCAGACTTCCTCCCCAAGATCGACGTAAACCTTGGTGCCCTGGAGCTTGCGAATGTCTTCCCAATGCAGAGCGAACAGGCCTTCGATAATGATGAACTCTGTGGGTTCGACGCGTTCGGTTTCAAGTGTGCGCGAGTGCGTGGTGAAATCGTAAACCGGCTTTTCGATGGCGATGCCACGGCTTAGCTGGCGAGCGTGCTCGATGAGCAGTGGAGCGTCAAGCGACTCGGGACAGTCGAAATTGGCGTGCGCGCGCTGCACCAGGCTCATGTGCGAAAGGCTGGAGTAATAGGAGTCCAGATGGACCATGCCGGCCTTGAGTTGCTCGGCAATGTGTTTGGAGAGGTAACTCTTGCCCGCGCACGATGGACCGGCGATTCCGATAAAGTAAGGTTTCATTGCCTCTTGAGCCTGTTGTGCTGGCGGTTCTCGACGTTCGTCGTGTCTGCTGCTGTTCCGTTACCTACTTCGCGTTGGACGCGACCGCCCGTGCGATGCGCGGAATCGTTCGCGTGAGGAGCGCAAGAAAGACGCCACGCACGCGCTTGCCTGTCTCTAAAACTTCTTCGTGATTGATGATGTGGTCCGAAAGCCCTGCGGCCATATTGGTGACGCAGGAGATGGCCATGACCTTTAGGCCCATGTGCCGCGCAACGATCACTTCTGGCACGGTTGACATCCCGACGAGGTCGGCGCCGATGGCGCGCAGGTAGCGAATCTCCGCCGGAGTCTCGTAGCTCGGCCCGGCAAGCGCGGCGTACACGCCTTGCTGCAAGTCGATGCCGAGCGACTTGGCTTCTTCGAGGGCGATCTCGCGAAACGCCTTTGTATAGGCCTCGCTCATATCGGGAAAGCGCGGACCGAAGCGCTCTTCATTTGGACCGCTGAGCGGGTTTGCGCCCTGCAGATTGATGTGATCCGTCAGCAGAACGAGTGCGCCCTGCCCGTACTTGGGATTGATGCCGCCGGCAGCGTTGGTGAGTATGACCGCCTTTAAGCCCATAAGTCCGAAAACGCGCACGGGAAAAGCAGCCTGTTTCGCGGTGTATCCCTCGTACTGGTGTACGCGTCCCTGCATGGCGGCAACGACAACGTCGCCGAGTTTGCCCACGACCAACCGTCCAGCGTGTCCGATGGCAGTGGAGTGCGGAAAACCGGGAATCTGCTCGTAGAGAATGGCTACGGAATCCTCAAGATCGTTGGCGAAGTCGCCGAGTCCCGAACCGAGCACAATTGCCAGGCTGGGGACTGCCAGTCCCTTTTCCGCTATGCACGCCAGCACGTACTTCGCCGCCTGTTCGGCTTGCGCGTACTCGTCCAACAAGGCCACCTGCTTCTTGTCTGCGGCTGAACTCATAAGAAGATTCCCACGATGGAAGCTGACATAAGGTTGGCCATGGTTCCCGCAATCATAGCGCGGAAGCCGAGGCGGGCGAGATCGCCACGACGGTTTGGAGCCAGTGCGCCTAGTCCGCCGATCTGTATGCCAATCGAGCTGATATTGGCAAATCCGCAGAGCGCAAAGGTCGCAATCGTTACCGAGCGTGGATCGAGCATCGCTTTCTGCGTACCCAGCATGGTGAACGCTACCAACTCGTTCAGCACCATGCGCGTGCCTAGCAGGTTGCCAATGGAGAGGCAGTCCTTCCAGGGGATGCCAATGACGAATGCGATGGGCGCGAAGATCACGCCGAAGATCGTCTCCAGGCTACGCGGGAACCATCCGAAGCCGTGATTGGCGAGGAAGTTGTGCGTGCCGCCGAGGCATCCGTTGATAAGCGCGATTAGCGCGAGGAAGCTGATGAGCATGGCGGCGACGTTGATCGCCAGACCGAGTCCGTCGGTTGTGCCCTTGGCAGCGGCAGCGAGCACATTCTCCTGTTTCTCCTCGCCATCGAGCAATTCGACTTTGCCTTCGGTTTCGGGATGTTCGGTTTCAGGGACCAGCATCTTGGCGAGCAGAATCGTGCCGGGTGCAGTCATGATGACGGCGGTAAGTAAGTGCTTGGCTTCGATGCCGCTGAGGATGTATGCGCCCATTATTCCGCCGGAAACGTGAGCCATGCCGCTGGTCATGATGACCATAAGTTCCGACTGGGTGACGCGTGGCAGGAATGGGCGGATGGTGAGCGGCGCTTCCGTCTGCCCCATGAAGATGCTGGCCGCGACGTTGAGGGATTCGACTCCGCTGGCGCCCATGAGCTTCGTCATGACGCGCGCGAAAATCTTGATGATGAACTGCATCACGCCGTAGTGGTACAGGATGGCGAAGAACGCAGCGATGAAGATGATGGTCGGCAGCACCTGGAAGGCGAAGTAGAAACCCATGGAAGAGCCCTTGCGCCCAAGCTCGCCGAAGATGAAAGTCGAACCGGCGAACGAGAACTCCAGCAGCCGATTGACAGCCGCTCCGGCCCCCGTCAGCAAGTTGCGTCCGAACTCAAACTTCAGGACAAAGAAGGCGAACGCAAGTTGCAGGGCGAGGCCCGTGAGAACCGTGCGAAGGCGAATGGCCTTACGGTTGGTGGAGAACGCGTAAGCGATCCCCAGCATGACCAGCAGACCCAGAACTCCCGTAAAACGTCCCATCGAGACCTCTTATTGCGTAGTAAGCGCTTCGAGCGATTTGCCCAGAATGACCTGTTGAACGAGCGGGCGCGCGATCTGGGGAAGGTGCGGCCCGATGGTGTACGCGTCCTGCAGCATCTGCTTTGCCTGCGCCAGACAGGCGCTGGAATTGTAGTGAATGGTGCAAAGCAAATCATCGCGCCGCACCGCGTCGCCAACCTTCTTGTGCAGAACGATGCCGACAGCGGGATCGACCGCGTCTTCCTTCTTCTGGCGGCCGCCACCGAGGATGACACTGGCAATGCCGACCTGCTCGCACTCGATCCGTGTGACGAAACCTGCGGAGTTGGCGAGGATGGCGGCGCGATGTTGCGACTGCGGCAGCCGAACAGGGTCTTCGATGAAGTCCGGATCGCCGCCCTGAATCACTACCATCTCTCGGAACTTATCGAGCGCTTTGCCGTTCTCAATCAACTCCGCAGCCAGCGATTTTCCATCTTCCACGGAAGCAGTGCGTCCGCCCAGGAAGAACATCCATCCGCAGAGTTCGAGCGAGAGACCGCGCAGGTCTTCCGGACCGCCGCCCCTCAGCACATCAACGCATTCTTCAACTTCGAGTGAATTGCCGATCTTGTTACCGAGCGGCTGATCCATGTCGGTGATAAGCGCGACCATCTTCTTGCCCATGCGCTCGCCGGTCTCGACCATCAGTTGGGCCAGGAATTGAGCGTCTTCGGGTTTCTTCATGAATGCGCCGGAGCCGGTCTTGACGTCGAGCACGAGAGCGTCGATGCCCTCCGCCAGTTTTTTGCTCATAATGGAAGCGCAGATGAGATACGGGCTTTCGACTGTTCCGGTAACGTCGCGAAGAGCGTAGAGCTTCTTGTCGGCGGGTGCGACTTCGGCTGTCTGGCCGATCATGGCACAACCGATTTCGGCCAGAACGCGGCGGAACTCGGCGAGTGACAGATTGACGTTGAAGCCCGGAATGGATTCGAGTTTGTCGAGCGTGCCGCCAGTGTGTCCAAGTCCGCGGCCGCTAATCATGGGCACGAGCAGGCCGCCTGCGGCGACCACGGGAGACAGGATTAGCGAAGTCTTGTCGCCGACGCCGCCGGTCGAGTGCTTATCAACCTTGCAGCCGGGGAGATCGGAGAAATCCAGCACGTCGCCGGAATGTAGCATGGCGTCGGTGAGTGCGGCGGTTTCTGCGGGCGAAAGTTTGCGAAGGAGCGCGGCCATCAGGAAGGCCGAAATCTGGTAATCGGGAAAATCGCCTCGCGTGTAGCCGGAGACGATGAACTCGATTTCTTCGCGCGTCAGCTCTCGATCGTCGCGCTTCTTACGTATGAGTTCGACTAATTGCATGCACACACAATTCGAGCCAGACCTCCGCTTGGAGGCGACGGCTCTTCTTTTTCTATGAAAGGACGTTCAAGACTAAACCAGCAGAGTTCCTGATGGAAGTAGATTCTGGACAACTCAGGTGAAAGCCCGAGCGTTTTATTCCGTAGTACCTGAGAAATGGCGCGAATGCCGCAGATGCGCAAACGGCGCATGTTGGCCGCAATCCGAGGGTCACACGAAGTGCTTGCGGCAAATAAGAAGGGACGGCCGCAGCCGTCCCGGCGAGGAGATATGAACCGCTATTCCCGCGCGCCGAGTTCGCGAACGATGGCAACGCTGGCGCTGGCACCGACGCGGGTTGCGCCAGCCTCCATCATTGCCAGAACGTCTTTTGCGCTGCGGATACCGCCCGCTGCTTTCACGCCAACCCGGGCACCCACGACGCCGCGCATCAACTGGACGTCGGCAACTGTCGCGCCCGCGCTCGAAAAGCCCGTGGAGGTTTTGACAAAATCCGCGCCAACTTCGGCTGCGAGGGTACAAGCGAGAATCTTTTCGTCCGTAGTGAGCAGCGCAGTTTCGATGATGACCTTGAGAATAGCGCCGTGACGATGGGCGACGTCGGCCAGAGACTTAATCTCCGACTGAACAAGAATACGCTCGCCCGACTTGAGAGCCCCGACGTTGATTACCATATCGAGTTCGCAAGCGCCCAGGCGAAGTGCGTCCACGGACTCGGCCAGCTTAGCCGTGCTGGTAGTGGCGCCCAGGGGGAATCCTATGACGGTGCCCACCTTGACCCTTGAACCCTGGACCAGCGCGGCGGCATGAGCCACTTGGGACGGGTTCACCATCACGGAGAAGAAGTTGTACTTAACGGCTTCCGCACAAAGCTTGGAGACCTGTTCGCGCGTAGCTTCCGGCTTGAGCAGCGTGTGGTCGATCAGCTGGGCGACAGTACGCCAATCCACGGCAACGGAAGACACAGAATCTTTGCTGGTCACAACAGTACCTTGAGGCATGCAGAAGTGATTCTACACCCGAGGGTTGCGCGGCTGTGCCGGCCTTTGCCAGCCGTCGCGAGACGGCGCTGGGAAAGGCATGGTGCGCATCTAGGCGATCATTGACTTTTCAGCAATCGAAACGGCACGCCTAAAGACGTGCCGTTTCGAAACTTGATTTTTCAGCAGCCTGTTACGGAACGACGCAGATATCTGGCAGGTTGCGGTAGCGTTCGGCGTAGTCCATGCCGTAGCCGACTACGAATTCGTCGGGAATTTCGAAGCCGACATAATCGGCTTGTATCGGCTGCACGCGGCGAGCGGCCTTATCGAGCAGCGCCGCAATCTTGAGGCTCTTCGGCTTGTGGGCTTTGAGAATCTTCGACAAGTATGAAAGGGTCAGGCCGGTGTCGAGGATGTCTTCCACGAGGATGATGTTCCTGCCCTCCATCGACTGATCGACATCCTTCAGCATCTTCACTTCGCCACTGTTCTGCTTCCCGTTCCCATAGCTGGAGACGGAGATAAAGTCAAACGTGGCATCGAGTGATATGCAGCGCGAGAGATCGCTCAGGAAGATGGCCGCGCCTTTAAGAACTCCAAGCAGGACGACCGGTTCGCCCTGGTAGTCGTGACTGATCTGCGCGCCAATAGCGGCAACGCGATCTGCAATCTGCTGACGAGTGAAAAGAACCTTTAGCTCAGACACGCTTCCCTGACTCCAAAAAATAGCGGGACTTCAAAATTTTGTAGAGAAAAACGGATACTAGATGGAATTGAGCGAATGTTCAAGAGCGGAGGGCCCTGAACCAGAGAATGGCGGCTTGCACCGCCATTCTCGTTACCTGCTGCTTCTGTTATTGCAGCGTAACCGGCTGGTCGAGCTTGAACGTGAGCACGGTCTCGGCGGGAACATTGATATGGTCGCCACGCGTCAGCACTTGCGCGCCCGCTCCACCGGCCGCGCCGATTGCAGCGCCAATCGCCGCTCCCTTTCCGCCTCCCGCGATTGCGCCAAGAAGCGTACCGACCAATGCGCCGCCGCCAACATATTTGCCGGTGCGCTTGTTTGCGCCCAGGCCACGATCATTTTCACCCTGCACCGCGTTCGTCTGCAGCATTCGGGTCTGTCCGTTTAAGGTGACGGACTGCACCGCCAGCGCCATATCAGACTTGCCACCTGTGCCCTGGCCTGTATCGACCACGGCGATCTGTGCGGGCGAGTTCCTGGGAATCAGCACCGCTCCGTTTTGGCCAATGACGTCTTCAGAAATCCGTGCCGGATAGGTCATTCCAACCTGCGGCTGTTCGGCCTTAATCTCATTGTCCGTACGGATCGAGATCGTGGTACCTGCGGGAATCACACCGTATTGCCCGGAGGCACTGCTCTGATTTGGGTAGTTGTACACCGGTGTGTTGGTGGTGTTGGGTGCATTCTGAACAGGCGTCTTCTGCTCCGTGCTGTTCGGCGGGTTCTGAACGGGAGTCTGCGGATATGTCTGATCCTGCGCGTGCAGACCGATGCCAAGCGCCGCAATCATGACGAGTCCCGCAAGAATCAGCCCCGGAATTCTTCTAGTTCCCTTCATCGTAGCCTTCCTTCCCCTTGGCGGCCGTGTGGCCGTACAGAATTTAAGCTGCTTCATTTGGACCTAAAGATAGTGATTAGATGGGTACCAAGGGTCGGCTGTTGGCTCGAAAAGCAGACGGCAGACGGCAGACGTCGGACTTCAGACTTCAAACGTGAGACTTTGGAAGGGATGTAACCAGGGATTAGAAGTGCAAGGCAAGTTCGAACTCGACGTCATCGTGAGCGCAGCGCCCCTCTAGCGGCAGCGCGTAGTCGAACCACCTTGCGTTTTCCTCCCAGAGAACGTTCAACTTACTTCCGTCTGCCTCCGCCATCTGCCGACTGCCGTCTGAAGTCTGAAGTCTGACATACTCGATTGCCTGCTGCTGACGTATGATTGCGCTTCTCTGATCCTTAATGAAGCAAGCGGCGAAGTGCTGGCCGGGAGGAATCATTTATGCGCGCGCGTGCACGTTTTGCAGTCATCGTTATTTGTTTATCTCTCCTGACATGCAGCCTGGCGGCGGCTCAGGCTCCGGCTGCGGCTCCGGTCGAGACGCCGGAACAGCACACGGCGAAGCACTTCGATAGCATCAAGGGACAGCCATCATTGCTGATGACCTTCCTGCGCCAAATGCCGAAGGGCGGTGACCTGCACAACCATATGACGGGTGCCGTATACGCTGAGAGCTACATACAGTGGGCGGCGGAGGCGAACCTTTGTGCCGACCGCAGTACGCTGGCGCTCTCGGCCCCGCCGTGCAAAGGCGGGCAGGTAGAAGCAAAGCAGGCGCAGACGGACCCGGTGCTCTACCGCGAGATGATCGACAACTGGTCAATGCGCGGATATCCGTGGTCGAGTAAGTCTGGGCATGACCACTTCTTCGATACGTTCCAAAAGTTCGACCCCGCGGGCGTAGGCCGCTATGGCGACATGCTGGCGGAGCTGGCGTCCCGTGCGGCCGATGGCAACGTGCAATACCTGGAGCTGATGCTGTCGCCGGACGAGTTTCGCTCAATCGGCGTAGGCGCACAGGTCGGCTGGGACGACAACTTCAGCCGCATGAGGGACAAAATGCTGGCCGACGGCGTCCGCGCACTGGTGACGCAGTCGCGCAAGAGCCTGGATACGTGGGAGGCACGTCGCGACCAGTTGTTGCGCTGCAAGGAATCGAACAAATCGCGCGCCGAAGCGGGATGCGCGGTGGAGACGCGCTACATCTTCCAGGTGCTGCGCGGATTCCCGCGCGAAAGCGTCTTCTCACAGATTCTCACAGCCTTTGAACTGGCGCAGGCGGACCCGCGCGTAGTATCGCTGAACCTGGTGATGCCCGAAGATGCGCTGATTCCAATGCGCGATTTTCGCCTGCATATGAAGATGCTGAGCTTTCTGCACGAAATGTATCCCAGCGTGCACATCACCTTGCACGCGGGCGAACTCACGCCGGGACTCGTGCCCCCGGATGGACTTCGCTTCCACATCCGCGAGTCGATCGAGATGGGACATGCAGAACGGATCGGCCATGGTGTGGACATCATGTGGGAAGACGATCCCCACGGACTGCTAGCCGACATGGCCAAGAAGAACATCATGACGGAGATCTGCCTGACCTCGAACGACGCGATTCTGGGCGTGAAGGGCAAGCAGCATCCGCTGGCGATGTATCTGAAATACGGAGTGCCCGTGGCACTGGCAACGGACGACGAGGGCGTTGCGCGTTCGGAGATGACACGCGAGTACATCAAGGCCGTGGAAGAACAGGGATTGGATTACCTGACGCTGAAGAAGATGGCGCGCACCAGCCTGCAATACGCTTTCCTGCCGGGAACCAGCTTGTGGCAGGATGCGAGGAAATTCACGGTCGTGAAAGACTGCGCCGTAGACCGTCCAATGAGCAGGAACATCAGCGCCGGATGCCAAAAGTTTCTTGCTGCGAGCGAGAAGGCACGCCAACAGTGGCGGTTGGAAGCGTCGTACGCAGAGTTTGAAACACAGGCGCGGTAGCTGCTGAGCCACTGAGCTACTAAGCTGCCAAGGGTGCGCTACTCAAAACTTTGTCTTCCTGAGCGAGGGCGTAAGCCCGAGCCGAAGGATCCCTGTTGCCGGCGCGGTGCTGATCAAAAGGAGTCCTTCGACTGCGCGACTTCGTCGCTCCGCTAGGAAGACAATCAAACTCGGCGGCTCAGCAAAACAACAGTTCGGCTCTTTTGCCGCACGCAGTCTGGGCCGCCCTTTTGTGAGCGGCCCAGATTATTGCATCTACCATTTGCTGCTGCCTTACTCTGCGAGGCGGAAGCCTTCGGGCAGAAAATCCGTAATCGGAGTCTGCGTGATCTCCCCTTTACTGCTCTTGTAGATCACGACTGCATTCGGGCCGAACTCGAAGATCACCTGGCGGCAGGCTCCGCAGGGAGCACAGGGAACGCCGTCGCGGTTGACCACGGCGATGGCGGCAATCTCCA
>DATMYA010000056.1 GCA_035561135.1 Clostridia bacterium | reverse complement strand
GCCGGACAATCCCCGGAACGAGCGCAGCAAATCCATCGAAAACCGCTGCAAGGGACGCGGGGAGTGGAACACCTATGACGTGGTGGCGGTAGATGGGACGGTGAAACTGGCGGTAAACGGCAAGTTCGTCAACGGCATCAGCCGGGCCACGCAGAAGAAAGGCTATCTGTGCCTGGAGTCGGAAGGCGCGGAGATCCACTTCCGCAATATCAGGCTGATGGAACTGCCCGCGGGAGTAACCACCCCTGAGCAGAGCGCCCCGGTGCTCAAATAGAAAGCCCGTCGGCACCATTGGGACAGGTCTGGTTCAGTAACGATCAGACCTCCCGCACCACCTCGAAGCCCATAAGGCGGCCCATCCCCTCGATGGCCTTAAGATGGTTGCCATAGAAGAGCACGCGGTGGAGGACTCCAGGGAAGCTTTGCAGCCACTTTTGCGCGTCGCTCACGCGCGTGCGGATTTTATTGCGGCAACCGCGGTCGCTATCAACCAGTCCGGTGACCTCGGCCGTAGATGCCAGGAAACTGGTAGGGCCGTTGAATCTGCCGATTGTGACGGTTTCGCCCACGGGCATCAGAACCTGGAGGACAGCACCTGCTTTTGATTCCACGTTGTTGCGAAGGATGTAGGGATACGAGGGGCCGTGCAGCCCTTTCATCTTGGTCGCGGAGTTGCAATTGGCGTGAATGACCTCGTTTGCGCTAGTGTCGAACACCTGCTCGGCAAAAAAGCCCGGGACTTCAGCATAAGAGGTCACCAGCAGATGCGTCATGGTACAGGGAATGTGGCCCTCGCAGACCCCATAAAGTCCCATGTCGTTGAACTTCGACCAGGCGATGCATGGATAGGCCGGCAGTGTCTTGGGAGGCGTCATGCCCATGCAGTCGATGGTGAGGGCATTCGCCTGTTCCGCCTTGAGCATATTGGCCAGACCGAGGTAGAACCGTAAGCCGTCGCGGAGTTCCTCGGGAGTGGCCTCGACTACCCGCAGCGCGCCGCGCGCGAACTCGTCCGCCTCTTTCTGCGCTTTGCGCTCGTCCACCGCCTCGAAGCAGTCGCGGAACTCCGCCGGGTCTACAACTTTGAAGGTGGTGCCGAACTGTTTGCTGTAGGCGTCCACTTCAGGTGGGGTTATCGCGGGGTTTACCGCGCCCACCAGAACCTTGCTCCTGCGCAGATGCCTCACGGTACGGAACATGCGCATGTATGGATCGAGGTCTCCGTAACTTGATGAAGCCAAGACATCAAGCTTTTTTCCGGTCTTCCGAAGTGGGGCGATTTCAGACCAGGAGTGCGTGGCATACGGCCTTGAGAAAAGGAGCGCGGGCACCTTGAGTTGATCGATCAGCGCCCGCTGGGCCCGAGTCGGTGCCGAGATCGGAATCATCAGAACGCCGTCGACGTCGCCCATCCTGGCCAACCACGGCTGGACCTCCTCCGGAGCGCGCAGCAGGTCTCCACCTATGAACCGGACCAGGTGCGCGTTTTTGAGCTCCACTTTTCTCAGCTCGGCTTCCACCTCGGCCACTTCCTTTTTCGCATCCAGATCAGGTGTGGGCCAGATGGGAGGCCCACCCAGATAGACTTTGGCGATAGTAGCTGGTCCGTTCCACGGCAGAGACTCAGATTGCCCGAACATGTTCCTTAACGAAAGGGGTAATCCACACAAAGAGAGCGCGAACTGGCGGCGGGGCAATGACGAAACATGCTTCTGCATACAAACCACTATATGCCGGGCCCAAAAGTAATTGTTTGCAATAGGGAAGGAACGAAAGACAGTCTTACTGGTCCCTGAGCCGCCGCGCAGGATCATGCGCGTTACGGCGCGATACGTGCAAGGTGAGCGGTCGCGGTTCTGGTGTTCTCACCGAACCGCGACCGAGAGTGCTAGTTGGTGACGTCGTGGGTGGTGCTGCGCTGCCGGATGGGGAGGTACACCTTCTCCCATTCACGGTGTGCCGGATGGTCAGCGTAGGCATCGAACGCCTTCTGGTTCTGGAACTCCATGACAAAAACGGCGTTATAGGTATTGGGCTGCACTTTCACGGTCTTCAGCCAGATGTTCCGGACGCCCGGGACCTCCCCGGCCATCTTCCGGATACCGTCGATGGCCTGCTGCCTCTGCTCGGGTGTGGCCTCGTCCTTCCACTGCACGGTTACGATGTGCAGCAGCGTTGCGGGCGTGCCGAACTTGTTCGCCGCCACCATGCCTGCGGCAAAGGCGACCACCAGAAGGGTCGCGATCACGAAAGCTCGTTTCATTCTTCCTCCAGTATTTGAGCGTCAACCTTCAGCGTCCGACGCCGCTCTTGCGGATTCCACTCCACTCTTCCGAGATGATGATTGAGT
>DATMYA010000055.1 GCA_035561135.1 Clostridia bacterium | reverse complement strand
TGCTGGTCGCGAGCTCCGCGTTCGCGCAACTCAGCGCCACGCCTGCCAACACTCCCATCAAGTTGACGAAGAACGAAACGCTGACGGTTTCGACGAGCGCCCTTACCAACTTCGCCGCCGGCGGTCTTGTCATGGCCGGCAACGCGGCCGATTCGGACGTGCAGTCTGTGACGATCACCAGTACCTGGAATCTCGCAGACAACCGCACAACCGGTGTTGATGTTTGCGTGCTCTCCAGTGTGTTGACCGGCACCATCGCGGTGCCTGACGTCGTGCCGGTAACCGCCATCTATGCCGGCCCGACAGCGACGCCCAGCACGGCAATGGGTTCTGCAACAAGTCAATGCGCCACTTCGGGCGCCGTGCTCATCGGAAATCACCCGACTGCCACCAAGGCTGCACGCAAGAACAGCGCCGGCCTTACCGACACAGCCTACCTGCAAGTGCAGGGACAGCCCGACATCGCAGTCGATACCTACAACGGCACACTTACGGTTTACGCATACGTCCAGTAAAGGCAAAGAGGCAACGGTGAAGCAATCAGCCAGCATTCGATTTCTTTGCTGCCTAGCTGTCCTGGGCATCATGCTTGTCGCGGGTTCCGCAGCAATGGGGCAGACGATTACGCCGCCTATCGCGGAATACCGCGGCAAGGCCCAGGGCTATTTTGAATTGCGTAACGACGCAGACTTTCCACTCGCCGCGACCGTCGAGGTTCACGGTTTCAAGGTGTCTCCCAACGGCAGCATGGCATACGCTCCGCTGGCTTCCGATGTCGAGGTCGAGTTTGGAAACAGCAGTTTCACGATCCCCGCGCGCCAGTCACACCTCGTGTTTTACAAGGTCAAGTCGAAGCTTCCGAACCTCTGGTTCGCCATAGTTTCTACCATGACTCGCGCCGCTCCCATCAAGAACCAGATACGGATCAACGTCGCGCTGCCGCACGTCGTGTACCTGTACCAGAAGCAACGCCTCAAAGCTGAAGACGTGGCACTCGAGGTCAAGCGCCAGGAAGATGGCAGCTATCAACTCCAAGTCACGAACCGCTCGAACAAGCTTTCCCGGATTGAGCGCGTGCAGTGCCGTGGTTTCGAGAAGGATACAGAGCTTGGCGGCATGCCTGTGTTTCCCGAATCAACACGGTTTGTGAAATTTACTGCCGGCGCATCCTCCCCCAACGCCAGCGTACGCGTTTTCTTTCAGGATGGATTTTCTTCTGAAGCGATTCCGCAATAGCGGGACGCTTTTTTCTGGGGCAATAATATGCGTCACCATCTCTACGATCGATGCTTGTCAGTCCGTGCGTGTACCTTGCGCACGGCAACTGCCGTGCTCTTCGCGATGGTGATCGCATGTGTGCTTGCCATGCCCTCGACAGCGCAGAGTGTTTGGGTGCAGGGCGGAACGTCCACCATTTCCCAGGCATCCGGCGGCGAACTCTCGTATAGATGGCGTGATGTCGGCGGATTTCTATCGATCGGTTACAGCCAGCAACTCGATGTTGGCGCGTATGTCGCCTACAAGTACAGGAGCTATCAGCTTGGGGCGGGCGACCACCTGCAAACCTTCCACCTCGATACCGACAACTTCGAGTCAGGACGCTACTTCTACGGACGCGGACTGCACGTCACGCGCAACGGCGAGAACCAGCGCTGGACGGCCTTCGGCGGCGTCACGACAATTCAGACCAGTCCAATTCTTTACCAGAGTTTCCAGCAGCAGGATCCAACAGGAGCTTTCTTCTTTCAGAAAGAACTCAATAAGAAATGGTCGTTCCATAGCACGAGCATCGTGCAGGGGAAAGTGACGTCGCTGCACTCGTTTCGCTACCGGCCACTTACAAACCTCGCGCTCAGTGCGGCCGCGGGCGTCGGCAGCAACCAGCATTACGCCGCTCTCGGCACTGACTACACCAACAAGTTCGTCCAGTTTAATGCGTCCTTCACCAGTGCTGGCGACCGCTTCCAGCGCATCGGCGGAGTTTCCATTACCGCACCGGAGCGCATAGGCCCCAACCTGCGCCTCAGAGTTACGCCGATGCGTTCCCTCTCCGCGACCTACGAGCACGGCAAGTACCGCGGAGTGAACATCGACCAGCCTTCCGCGGCACGCGACGCAACGTTGGACTCCTTGTCGGCCAGCAGCAGCATCAAGGGCGTCCAACTCTCCGGCTTGCTGACCGCCAGCAGTTCGGGTTCTCTCTGGACGCACACGCAGAGTTTCACCGCTTCTCGCAATTTGCTTAATGGGTCGCTCGGTTTCGCAGGAACCGTCATGCGGCAGAACACGCAAAGCAGTGACCTGCGCACCTTTCTGTTTTCTGCCGACCAGAAGGTCACGACGCGTTTTCGCCTTCACGAGTACTACTCGCGCACCGGCCGCACGAATACCATTACCGGCGGCGGTCAATTTGTCTCGAACCTGGCTACCATCGGCGTCGATCACCAGATGATCTACACGCCGCTTGCCGGAACTGGCAAAGATGTTGTCCAAGCCTGGACCGTGAATTTCAACATCCATATCATCGATTCCATCCGCCTCCACGGCGACAGTTACATAGATCCCACTGGCCGCGTGCGCTACACCGGATGGCTCGACGGGATTCACTTCAGTCGCGCTTCAGACCAGGACGAACCTCAGTCGCCCACCGCGACCGTCAACTTCGGCAAATTTGTCGTGAAGGGTATCGTGCAAGATGAAAAAGGAGCGCCGGTCTGGGGCATCGCCGTGCAGGTCGACGGCAAACTCGCGTACACCGATAACTCAGGGCGATTCTTCATACGCTTCCGCCGCGGCGAGACGTCTCCCGTTGCCGTATTGGTCGAACAGTCGCTCAGTCCGTTGAGTTACGAGGTCGTGCAGGCCCCCGTTTCTGCTCGCGCGGAAACAGAAGACCTCGCACCCACGCATATCTTCATCGTTCGCCGCTCGTTTACGCCGCCTCATGTGCCGCCCGAAACGTAAACGCTCGGCACTCGAAGATGGCCCCGAGTTACCCGGCGCCGGTTCTGAGCCGAACGGAATACCCGTTCAGGGTGGAGGCGCCAGCCTGGCGCCAGATAGCGAGCAGGTCACCAGCAGCTCTTCCGAAAAGAAATAGTCCGGCCTTCCGTCTGCCGAAGCATCCCAACCGTTTTGTTCTCCACCGTTTAGCGTGGCCCAGCAACCTACATCTCCCACCGCTGCGTTCGCATCTTGATCTACGCAGGTTACTAAAGTGTCTATCCCCTGGTTACTTGCTGGGCCGGTTTTTGCCGATTAGCTACTTAAGAGGGTGATTCGATGCTGAGGTTGGGGCCTGTCGTACAAAAAGGATTTGGTTGCCGTGCAAGTTTCATTCTTCTCGCCACGTTTGCAATGCTCGGTCTGGGACACGCGCAATCACTTTCTGCAACAGGAAGCACGGCTCTTAAGCTTCGCGTTCTCGGCTCCATCCAGGTCAATGTTCGCACCATTCCGCTGTCATTCTTATCAATTGAAGACCAGGTGTCGCTCCCTTTAGAAACCGCCTGGAACGTCAACCCGAGCGAAGTCCGCAACATCCAAGTGATCGCCTACTTCGACGATTCCAATGCCGCACTCGTCTCAGCGGACGGCTCGACGGCGATCCCCAGTCGCGATGTGCTCGGCAGCGTCAATGGCGGCACACACCGCAGTTTCACCGAAACCAACCTCGCCGGCCCCGGCGGCGCAAGCCTCCGCGTCTCGGAGACCTCGATTGACGCAACCAATCGACACAGTTCGCGCAAAGACCTCATCCAGCTCCGACTCAACTCCGACGCGTTACTCCATTTGCCCGAGGTGCCCTATTCCGGCACCCTCCACATAGAAGTGAAGCACTATTAGCCACTCGCCAAGCTTCGTATTCTGGCACCCCCGTACTCAACTCGGGCGCAAAAAGACGAAGGCCGCCCTCTTGTTTGGCGGCCTTCGTCGTTCCAAAGTAGTCTGCTTCTTACGCTGCTTTTGATTGCGAATTAGTAGCCGAATATTTACGGCCACATAGAGCGCACGTGATACGCCCATCTTCTGCTGCTTTGCCTCTCGTCTCTTCGCGAACTTTACGAATGACGTTGAAACTGAAGCACGCCGGGCACTGTGCTCTCGGTGTACTGCTCCGCATTCTCAGGAAATCCCCGCCCTGATGATCCATGGGTTTACAGATGCAGTTCACGGCTTCTTAGAGGTCTCTCTCCGGCGAGCGAGCCCAGCTCACACTAACAACTGCGCCAGTATGATCTTCGCAATCATCGCCATCGGATACACCGTCGTGTACGCCACACTCGGGCGTTCGTTTCGGGAAACGTTGACCGCATACGCAAGGCTTGCCGGTGCAGTGTGAATGCCCGAGGCCATCCCCATGACCGAGTCGTACGGCATCTTCAGCAACTTGTGTCCGACGAAGAGCGTCGCCAGCGCCACCGCGAAGGTAACGACCGTACCGGCCACTACAATTTGCCATCCATTCGACTGGAGCGTCTGCCAGAAGGAAAAGCCAGCCCTCGTGCCTACTCCAGCCAGGAACAGCAGCAACCCTACCTGACGCAGCGTCAGGTTGGCGCTTACCGGTATCCTCCACGTGATCCGTCCAGTGCGCTCTATTTTCCCCAGCACCAGTGCTACCAGCAGTGGTCCGCCTGCGAGTCCAAGCCGCACGACGCTTCCGCCGGGCAGCGGCATTGGCACCATTCCGAGGAGTGCGCCCAGTACCATCCCAATCGCCACCGATCCGAAGTCTGTCTCCGCCGTGCCGCGTATCGAATCGCCGAAGAACTGCGACACGGAAGCAAAGTTCGCTCGCCGCGTCAGCACCCTTATGTGATCGCCGAACTCCAGTATCGTCTCTGCCGACGGCACCACGTCCACATCTCCACGACGCACACGCGTGATCGTTGCCTGGAGAGTGGTGTCCAGGTTCAGGTCTCCGATCCTCTTACCGACCACTTCCGGGGCCGAAACGAAGACGCGCCGGAAGTCCAACTCCGAGCGATCCAATTCGATCTGTTCCGGCGAAGGCTCTCCGAACAGGTGGCGGGCGCGCTCAATGCCGCTCTCATCGCCCACCACAACCACGATATCGCCTTCGCTGAGATGAGTATCGGAGCTCACCAGTTGCGTTTCGCCGTCCTTCCGTATGCGGCTGACGACGAACCCCGAATCCTTGTGCAGTTGCAGCAGATCGCCTATCGTGCGCCCCACCACGCCTGGATTTTTCACCACGAAATCCTGCGCGCGTATCGCGGGAGTTTCTTGCGCCTCGCTTGCATCCACCTTCCACACGCGACGCATGAGCTGGAAGCACAACAACACGCCGATCACGCCCATCGGGTACGCCAGGCCGTAGGCGACGATTGGTTGGTCCGAAAGATCCCGCACCTGGTCGGGCGTCAGGTTCTCCGATTGAGATTGGAACAGCAAGCGCTCACGCGCTGCGGCAACGGCAGGTGTATTCGTCAGCGCGCCCGAGTACAAGCCCGCGATTCGCGGGGCGCTCAGGTGCATGGCATGGCCCAGACCGAGCGTTAGCAGCGCGCCGAAGATCAGCAAGCCGAGCGCGACCCCGTTGTCCCGCAAGCCCTGTTTCTTGAAGGAAGCGAAGAACGCCGGCCCCGACTGAATTCCGATGGTGTAAACAAAAATGATCAGCCCAAGGCTGGGAATGATTTCCGGCAGCGCGATTGCCTTATCCAGCGCCCCGATGGCAATGCCCACAAACAGCACGCCCGCAACGCCAAATCGGAAGCCAAAGATACTCAACGTGCCCAGCAGGTAACCGAGCCCTATCACCACGAACAACGTCATAATCGGGGACCCGACCAGCGTCGACACCAACGAACTCATTCTTCTCCTCTATGTTTCTCGCCCTCTATGGGACGTTATAAATCGCAGGCCACGTATACACATCCATCCTATGGGACAGGGCGGATTGGTGGCAAATTGACCCAAAAACAGCCAACTGCCAGCATCTTATGTGAATAGAGTTCCAACGCCCCGTCACCTCTTGGAACTCGCAACGATTCGTGTTTGAATTCTTCGTTCTTAAGAGAAGCCAGCATGGCGGACAGCCTGCTCTCGATCATCGACCGCTTCCACCGGCTCGGAGCCGAGCGCGCCTATGTCTACCGTCGCGGCTATCGCACCGTCCGCTGGTCATATCGCGACGTCGCCAACGCAGCGCACCAGTTCGCCAGAGAGCTCGAATCTCGTGATATAGGCAAAGGTGATCGCGTCTTTCTTTGGGGCGAGAACTGCGCCGAGTGGGTCGCGGTTTTCTTTGGATGCGTACTTCGGGGCGCGGTCGTCGTTCCCATGGACCGGGTTGCCGCCCCCAGCTTCGCGTTCAGTGTGGTCGATCAGGTTAGCGCCAGGCTGCTGGTGTGCTCGCGCGAACTCGCCGCCCACGCTGCATCTCACCCGACACTTGTTCTCGAAGACCTCGCGCAATCCATCGCACACCACGACAGTGCCGCTTATCCGTCCCCCGAGATTCTCCGCACCGACCCGCTTGAGATCGTCTTCACCTCCGGTACCACTGCCGATCCAAAGGGCGTTGTTATCTCGCATGGAAATGTACTTGCCAACCTCGAACCGCTCGAACGCGAAATCGCCAGGTATGTTAAGTACGAGCGCATCGTGCATCCCTTGCGCTTCCTTAACCTTCTCCCCCTAAGCCACGTCTTCGGGCAGTTCCTCGGACTGTTTGTCCCACAAGCGCTTGCCGCCACCGTCGTTTTCCACGATTCGCTGAATCCCTCCGAGGTAATCAAGACCGTTCGCAGCGAGCGCATTTCGGTTGTCGTGACCGTCCCGCGTCTGCTTGAATCTTTGCGCCACAAGATTGAGCGTGAGCTCGAAGACGAAGGCCGCCTCGATGCATTCCGCCGCGACTTCGCCCGCGCAGATGGACAGCACTTCCTGCTGCGCTGGTGGCACTTCCGCAAGTTGCACTTCTTATTTGGATGGAAGTTCTGGGCCTTCGTTTCCGGGGGCGCAGCCCTCGACGAAGATACCGAACGTTTCTGGTCCCGCCTATCTTTTGCGGTGGTACAAGGCTACGGGCTCACCGAGACCACGTCGCTCATCAGCGTCAACCATCCATTCCATATGGGGCGCCATTCCATCGGCAAGGTTCTCCCCGGCCGCGAGCTCAAACTAGACCCCGCGACAGGCGAAATATTGGTGCGAGGTGGAAGCGTAGCTACGGCTTACTGGCACGGAAGGGAATTGAAGCCTGTCTCGCGTGGAGCGCGACATTCGGATGCGCCCTCAGGTGGAGCACATCAACAGGCGGGAACAAGCGTGCCCTTGAGGGAAGCAAAGGTTGACCTGGCAGCTGGGCTTCAGTCGGACACGGACGTACTCTCGGCTGGAGCAACGCTTGGCCGAGAGACGCCTTTGGGTGGAGCAGGGCAGCAGGAAAGAACAACGCCTTTGGGTGGAGCAGGACTTCAGCCCTGCATTGACGCAGGACGAGAACAAGGGGCTTTAGCCCCTGAGGTTACTCCGGAGCAGAATGCGGAGGTTGAGTGGTTTCGCACTGGAGACCTCGGCGCACTCGACGAGCAAGGCAATTTGTATTTCAAAGGTCGCAAGAAGAACGTCATCGTCACACCCGCCGGCATGAACGTCTATCCTGAAGACCTCGAAGCGGCGCTGCGCAAGCAGCCCGAAGTGAAGGACGCCGTCGTCATCGCTCTGCCACTTGAAGGCAATGCCGAGCCATGCGCAGTCCTGGTTCTGAGCCAGCAACGCTCTGGCAACATTGTTGAAGACAATATTCAAGACAATGTTGTTCAAGAGATCGTACGGCGCGCAAATCAGCACCTGGCGGAATACCAGCAGGTTCGTCGCTGGCTCATCTGGCCCGAAGAAGATTTTCCGCGCACCCCTACTCAGAAGCCAAAAACCGGCGTGGTTGAGCAATACGCTCGCGAGTACTTCGCTTCGCTACAAAGCGCCGAAGCTGCCCACGTGGCTACGCCTGCGGGCGGCGTCTCCGAGTTGATCGAGCGCATCACTCGACGTCGTATCGGCGAACTCCCGCCGGACGCCCGCCTGGAGTCCGATCTCAACCTCAGCTCCATCGATCGCGTCGAACTCATGAGCGCTATCGAAGATCGTTACCAGGTCGATCTCAACGAAACCTCGGTTTCCAACGCCACCACGGTCGCTGATCTAGAACGCTTGATGCACCAGGTGTCACCCGCACAGGCGACCAGTTCATCCACCAAGCCTGATCTTGTCCGCGCCACTCGCTATCGTTATCCAAGCTGGTCACAGCGCTGGCCTGTACCCTGGATTCGCACGGCCATCTACCACGCGATCACCTGGCCCGCCACCGTTATCTTGGCAAAGCCGCACATTGTCGGAAGAAAGAATGTTTCAGCTGAAGAGATTGCAGGCAGGAACGGAAGAGAAGCCGTTGGAGAAGGCGATTGTGATCTCCGCGGCCCGTTTCTTATCGTTTCCAATCACGTCACGTACGTCGATATAGGGTTTGTGCTCTTCGCTTTCCCGCCTCACCTGCGCAACCGCCTGGCCGTGGCCATGATCGGAGAACGTCTCATGGAGATGCGCCGCCCGCCTCGCACGTGGAACATCTTCAAGCGCCTCGTCTACCAGATTACTTACGGCCTGGTCGTGGCGCTCTTTAATGCCTTTCCTCTTCCTCAGAAGAGCGGCTTCCAGGAAAGCTTTGAATATGCGGGCGAATCCGCGGACCGCGGGTACAGCATCGTTGTCTTTCCCGAAGGCCGCCGCACCGAAACCGGCGAGCTCCAGCCTTTCCAGTCCGGCGTCGGACTCCTCGCTACGCGCCTCAATCTTCCTGTCGTCCCTCTGCGTATTGATGGCCTCTACGAAGCCAAGCTCCGCGACACGCTTTTCGTGCGTCCCAACCAAATCACAGTCCGCATCGGAGCGCCGGTTCGCTACTCGCCGAACACCGCACCGGATACCATCGCCGGTGACCTGGAACGCCGGGTAAAAGCCCTCTGAGCTCTTGTTTTCTTGAGCGGAGTCCGACCACGCCGGGCGAAGTCGAAGACGGTTGGGTTCTCGGAATAATGGGCGCCGTCACTGGTACATATGACTGCTGTCACACCATGTTTCTGCCGTGCCTGAGACCATTAGAGTTGTATGCTGGTGTGCTGAATAGTGGCGCGCAAGCGCGCTACTCTGTTCCCAGCTACAATTGTGCGGTTGGCTGTACTCGTCAGAGACCCCTTGAGATGAGTCATGACGTGGAGGACAACTTGACTACACAGAATGCCACCCCCGCCGAGTCTCGCCCGGTCGGGATTGCCGACGTTCAGCGTCTGTGGCCAGAACTAGACTGGATCCAGAACGCACACATTAAAGCCAGTGTTACGCGTTGCTGGCAGCGGGCATTCGAATTAAGCCCCCTCACTCCTGAAGACCTCAACAAAATTCCATTCACCTTGCTCGTACCCAATTGCCCCACGACCTTCATGGAACACAAGCGCTGCGTCGTGCACATCGCGCGCCGCTCGGCGGAAGCGATGACTGAGTTCATGGGCAACGCACTACCTATCGACATGGACACCGTCATTGCGGGCGCAATTCTCGCCGACGTCGGCAAGCTCCTCGAGTACGAGAACAAAAGCGGCAAAACCGTGCAGAGCGAACGTGGCGAACTGCTGCGTCATCCTTTCACCGGCGTAGCTCTTGCGATGGAGTGCGGCATACCAGATGCGGTCTGCCACATCATTGCCGCGCACGCTGCCGAAGGTGATCTCGTGAAGCGGACGACAGAGGCTTACATCGTGCATCATGCCGATTTCATGGCTTATCTGCCGTTCAAGAACAAGAAGTTCTAGCCCGGCCCCAGTAGATCGTGCGCAGCCGTTATGGCTTGCGCCCTTGGGCTCGGGTTTTCTGCTTTGGACTCGTGCCTTCTGCTCGGAAGGGGTACGGCCACGCCTATAAACCACGCCTTTCACGCGGCTTCAGTCGCTGGGGCAAGTCGATTTCTGGAGAGAAACGATGTCCGGTAAGGAAAACATCGCCAAGAAAGAAACCATTACTGCCGTAATGTCCCGCTGGGCAGCGGGCGTTAGGTACGAAAACCTTTCGCAGGATGCCATCTACCAGGCGAAGCGCTACCTGCTTGACTCGGTTGGCTGCGCGCTCGGCGGCTACCAGCAGCACGACGTCACCATCGCGCTTGAGGTCCTCAACGAAGTTGCCACCAGCGGCCCGGCCACCGTTATCGGGACAGGCAAGAAGATGGATGTCGTGCACGCGGCGCTCGCCAACGCGCTCATGATCCGCTGCATGGACTACAACGATATCTACTGGAAGCAGGATCCGTCGCACCCGTCGGACATCTTCCCCGCCGCCATCTCCTGCGCAGAGCGCGCAAAGAGTGACGGTCGCGAACTGATTGTCGGCCTCGTCCTCGGACACGAGTTCGAGCAGCGCCTCTGCGAATGTGCGTTCCCCGGCATCCGCGAGCGCGGCTGGCACCACGCCACGCTGACCGCTTTTGCCTCGCCCATCGTCGCCGGACGGATGCTCCACCTGACGTGGGAACAGATACAGCATGCCATCGGCATTTCTGCGGCCGCACGCGGCAGCTTCGGTGCCGTTACTGCCGGCAAGCTCACGATGATGAAGAACACCGTGGACCCAATGGCGACCGAGAGCGGCGTCTTTGCAGCGCTGTTGGCCGAAAAGGGTTACACCGGCCCCGAGCACATCATCGATGGCAAGGAAGGCATCGTCCACGTCTTTGGTCCCGAGTGGAAGCTGAACATCCTCACCGATGGACTTGGCGAATCGTGGCGCATTACGCAGTGCGGCATGAAGTTCTTCCCGACCGAAGCGTTGACGCACACGCCCATCTCCTGCGTGCTCGATCTGGTCAAGTCGAACAACCTCAAGCCTGAGCAGGTCAAGGAAGTTCACATACGCACCACCGCGCGAGGAGCCGACATTCTCAGCGACCCGAGCAAGTACGATCCTCGGTCGAAGGAGACTGCCGATCACTCGCTGCCGTATTGCATCGCTGCCGCCGTCGCCGAGCGCCAGGTCACTCCCTTGCAGTTCACGATGGAGAAGATCATGGACCCGACGATCCGCGCACAGCTAAACAAGGTAAAGGTCGTCGCCGACGCCGAGATCGAAAAGGTTTTCCCGGCCTTGCAGCGCGTCATCGTGAAGATTACGACCGTCGATGGCAAGGAATACGAGCAACAGATGGACTTCCCGAAGGGCGACCCGCGCAATCCGCTCACCGATCGCGAGATCGAGGAGAAGTTCCACGCGTTGGCCGAGCCCATCATGTCGAAGACAGCACGTCAGCGCCTCATCGACGCCATCTGGAAACTGGAAAACGCCAAGTCAGTCACCGAAGTGATGGAACTGATGAAGGCCGATCAGAAAGCGGCTGGAGCGCACTAACACGTAGCGCCGGCGTATCGCCGGCATGGCGGACTCGCGCCAGCAGCGCGAGTCCGCAACAACTGACGTCCAACGTCTGGAGATTCGCACATGGCGCAGACCATCGTTGAGAAACTCGCACAAGCACACCTCGCGGAAGGGCCGAACCGTCCGCTGCGCGCCGGAGATTTCATCTCCATCCGTCCCACCCACGTTATGACGCACGACAACACCTCCGCCGTGCTCAAGAAATTCAAGGCCATCGGCGTCAAGAAGGTGCTTGATCCGCGTCAACCAGTCTTCGCCCTCGATCACGACATACAGAACACGACGGAAGAGAACCTGAAGAAGTACGCCTTGATCGAAGCTTTTGCGAAAGAGCAGGGCATTGACTTCTACCCGGCGGGCACCGGCATCGGCCATCAGATCATGGTGGAAAAAGGCTACGTGCTGCCCGGTTCGTTCGTCGTCGCCTCGGATTCGCACTCGAATATGTATGGCGCGCTTGGCGCGATTGGCACGCCTGTGGTTCGCACCGACGCCGCCGCAATCTGGGCGACCGGTGAATTCTGGTGGCAGATCCCGCGCACGATACAGGTTGTGCTCAAGGGCAAGCTTCAGCCCGGCGCTACCGGCAAAGACGTGATCATCACTCTTTGTGGTCTCTACAACAAAGAAGAAGTGCTGAACGCCGTCGTTGAGTTCACCGGACCCGGCGTCGAGTCGCTCAGCATGGACGAGCGCCTCTCGATCTCCAACATGACGACCGAGTGGGGCACGTTGGTCGGCTGGTTCCCGGCGGACAAGACAACGTTCGCTTGGTTGCGCCAGCGTCGAGAAGCACTGGGCGCGGCTGCCATGGGACGCCTCGATGAGTCGATCCTTTCGAAGCTTGAGGCCGATACGCCCATGCCGGATGCCGATGCCGCCTATGCTGCGCGAATCGAGCTGGACCTTGCGGCTGTCACGCCGCACGTCAGCGGGCCGGATACCGTGCAGGTCATGGCGTCGCTCGCCGAGATCGAGAAGCAGCGCATCCCGATTCACAAGGCGTATCTCGTCTCTTGCGTCAACTCGCGCCTTGAAGATCTGGAAGCCGCGGCAAAGGTGCTCAAGGGCAAGAAGATTGCGTCCACGGTGAAGTTCTATCTCGCCGCAGCTTCGAGAGAAATACAGAAGTCCGCTGAGGCCAGCGGCGCGTGGCAGACTCTGCTGCAAGCCGGTGCGCAGCCATTGCCTCCGGGCTGCGGTCCCTGTATCGGGCTCGGCACAGGACTGCTCGAAGCGGGCGAAGTCGGCATCTCTGCTACGAATCGCAACTTCAAGGGACGCATGGGCTCGCGTGATGCGAAGTGCTATCTCGCGTCGCCCGCTGTCGTCGCAGCCTCGGCCGTTGCCGGATACATCACCACGGACGTCAAGGTGTCGGCCTCCGAGCTGAAGCGCGAATACGTTGAACTCGCAGTGCCCGCAGCCGGCGGCGAGAAGGTCGAGATATTGGAAGGCTTCCCGGCGCAAGTTAAGGGACGCCTCGTGTTCACGCCGCAGGACAACCTCAACACCGACGGCATTTACGGCAAGGACTACACGTACCGAGAGGACATGACGCGCAACATGATGGCCAAGGTCGTCATGGAGAACTACGATCCGCAGTTCTCGGAGCGCACCCGCGCTGGCGATGTCGTGATTGGCGGCTTCAACTTCGGCACCGGCTCCAGCCGTGAACAGGCTGTTACGGCGCTGCAAGCCAAGGGCCTGCCGCTCGTTGTCGCAGGCAGTTTCTCGCAAACGTATCTGCGCAACGCCTTCAACAACGGATTCCTCTGCGTAGAGTGTCCGGAGTTCATCACGCGTCTTCGCCAGGTTTTCGAAAAGGAAATCGCAGCGAAAGAGAAAACCATCATCCCCGAGGACGAGGTCACGATCGACTTCACCACCGGCACCATCACCTATCGCGGCGAGAAGTTCCAGTTCCCGCCGATGGGCACGGTGCCGCAGTCGCTGGTTATCGCAGGCGGCGTCGAAAACCTTGTCGCTCGGAAACTGGGCCTGAGCGCGAAAGCGTAATCGATAACTCAAGATGTGGTGCGGGCGCCCTCGCCCGCGCAGTTCCGCAATAGAAAACGGAATCTGAGATTGGAGATCGAATTTATGCCTAAGTACACAGTCGTTAGCATGCCGGGCGACGGCATCGGAAACCAGGTTTTGCCCGAGGCGATTCGCGTCCTCAACACCGTCGGCTTTGACGCCGATTATGTTCACGGCGACATCGGCTGGGAGTCATGGCGCAAGGAAGGGAACCCGCTTCCCGACCGCACCATTGAACTGCTGCGGAAGCACAAGCTCGGCCTTTTTGGCGCCATCACCTCGAAGCCGAAGAAGGCCGCCGAAGCCGAACTCAACCCGGAACTGCGGGGCAAGGTTTCGTACTTCAGTCCCATTGTCAGCATGCGTCAGATTTTCAATCTAGACATCTGCATGCGCCCCTGCATTGGATTCCCCGGCAATCCTCTGAACTTCATTCGCAAAAAGTCCGACGGAGGATTCGAAGAGCCGCGCGTCAATGTTGTTGTCTTCCGCCAGAACACGGAAGGCCTCTACGCCGGCGTCGAGTGGACGAACCCGCCCGAGCAGGTTCGCGCAGCACTCGCAACTCACCCCAAGTTCAAGGCCTTCGCCGACGTGAAAGGTGAAGATCTCGCCATCTCCGTGCGCATCATTACCCGCACGAACGCGCGACGCATCTGCAATGCCGCATTTGAATACGCTCAGAAGTACGGCTACAAGTCGGTGACTATTTGCGAAAAGCCCAACGTGCTGCGTGAAACCAGCGGCATGATGGAAGACGTCGCCAAGGAAGTCAGCAAAAATTATCCCGGCATCTCTCTCTGGTCCACGAACATCGACGCGCAGACGATGTGGCTCACAAAGAACCCGGAGGAGTACGGCGTCATCGTGGCCTCCAACCTCTTTGGTGATGTCATCTCCGACGCCTTCGCCGGCCTTATTGGCGGACTCGGATTTGCCGCCAGCGGCAACATCGGCGAGGAAGTCGCTGTCTTCGAACCGACGCATGGCTCCGCGCCCAAGTACGCCGAGCTCGATCCGCCGATCGTGAACCCGATTGCGATGATCCTGTCGGCGGTCATGATGCTCGACCACGTCGGCGAACACGACAAGGCCGACCGTATCCGCCGCGCCATTGCCGATGTCGTGGCCGAAGGCAAGGTACGCACCTATGACATGATGCGCATCTCGGGTGGCGCAAAGTCGATTGCGAGCGGCGCAGCCTCAACGACGCAGATGACCGATGCCATTCTCGCAAAGCTCGAAAGCGCGAAGGCAACAAAGGCGTAGGGTTCGGTTGCGCAGCCGGATCGGCTGCGACTTTCATGTGGACTCGCGCAAGCGCGAGTCCACAAACCTGCAAGGGCACGGCTTCAGCCATGCCAAAGTGCTTACGCTTCGCTCGGGGCTATGGCCCCTGAGGTACAGACATATGGCCACGTCAACCCAAGTGAATCCGCGCGCCGGAGAAGCCGGACGTCTCGGTAAAGACGTTCGTTCCGACCTGCACGTCCTCTGCGAACCGCGCGAGAGCGGCGGCATCACGCTGGAAATCAACTCGCGCGTTGCACTCTATTACGGCGACGCTATCGAGAAGCAGGCGCGCCAGGTGCTCGGTGAACTCGGCATCACGAACGTTCATCTCGTCATCAATGACGCCGGCGCGCTGCCGTTCATGATCGCCGCTCGCATTGAAGCCGCCGCGCATCGCGCCGGCTTGGGCCTTGGCCGCCGCGCGCTTACCGAGATAGCTTCGCGTCGCGCGCCTTCAGCGAAGGACCGCCTGCGCCGCTCGCGCCTGTATCTACCCGGCAGTGAGCCCAAGTACTTCATCAACGCCGGACTGCATGCGCCCGACGCCGTCATCCTCGACCTTGAAGATTCCGTGCATCACGGGGAGAAGGACACCTCGCGCGTGCTCGTGCGCAACACTCTGCGCTCCGTTGATTTCGGTGCGGCGGAGCGCATGGTGCGCATCAACCAGCTTCCGCTCGGCCTGGACGATCTGGAAGAGGTTATTCCCGAAGCGCCCGACCTCATCCTCATACCTAAGGTTGAGACGCCAGAGCAGGTCGCCGAAGTCGATCGCAGCATCCGCGCCATCTGCTTGCGAGAAGGCATCGAGCGCCCCATCTGGCTCATGCCGATTCTCGAATCCGCACTCGGCATCGAGAACGCTTTCGCCATTGCGACGGCAAGCGACCGCGTCTGCGCGCTCACCATCGGCCTGGAGGATTACACCGCCGACCTCGGAGTAGTGAAGACCGCGACCGGCGCCGAGTCGCTTTACGCGCGCACACGCCTCGTCAACGCCGCGAAAGCCGCTGGCCTGCAGGCTATCGACTCGGTGTACGGCGACGTTGCCGATCTGGACGGACTCCGCGCGTGGGGCGAGAACTCTCGGAGCCTCGGTTTCGAAGGGATGGGCTGCATCCATCCTTCACAGATTCCGATCATCCACGCGGCCTTCGCTCCAGCAGAAAAGGAAATTGAGAAGGCGCTAAAGATCGTCGCAGCATTTGAAGACGCGCAGCAGCGCGGACTCGGCGTCGTCTCGCTGGGCAGCAAGATGATCGATTCGCCTGTCGTTAACCGCGCGCTCAAGCTTGTCGTGCGTGCGCGTCAGATGGGATTAGTCAAGGAAGCGTAATCGTTTATTGAGTCATCCTGAGCTCGCGGGCTTTTTCGCGAGCGAAGGATCTGCTTTTGGTCGAACAGCAGATGCTTCGCCTCGCTCAGCATGACACATCGGAAGGCAACTTTTTCAGCAGCTGTTTAGTCGCTGAGGTTATGTGCGGACTGGCGCGAGCACGCCACATCCGCGAAGGAGTTTGCAAGTGAGCGAAGCACCGAAGAAAAAAGTTGAGATGGTCCGCAATGCTGCAGGACGCCACGTGCCCACGCACGTTAACGGACTCGATCAGGTCCCGTTTAAAGGCGTCGACCAGCACCGTCCCGAGGGCCGCAAAGCCGCTCCGCCGATCCCAACCAACATCGATTATCCGGAACACGGCGACAAGCGCGTGCCTGATATTGAAACCGCGCTTCGCAAATGCGGCCTCAGCGACGGCATGACGATTTCGTCGCACCATCACCTGCGCGATGGAGACCGCGTTGCCCTACAAGCGCTGGACGCAGCCGCACGCATCGGCGTGAAGGACCTGCGCTGGTTCCCGAGCGCATCGTTCCCATGCCACGCGCCCGTCATCGATCTCATGAAGAGCGGCGTCGTTCACCATATCGAAGGCTCCATGAACGGCCCGCTCGGCGATTACTGCACACAGGGAAACATGCGTGGCTTCGGCGTGCTTCGCTCGCATGGCGGACGTTGGCAAGCGATCCAGGATGGCGAAGTGCACATAGATGTTGCCGTCATCGCCGCGCCTACGGCTGACCCTTTCGGCAACGCCAACGGTTCGCACGGACCCTCGGCCTGCGGCTCGATCGGTTTCGCGCTTGGCGATTCGATTTACGCCGACAAGGTCATCGTGGTCACCGACAACCTCGTTCCGTTCCCGTGTGTTCCGTGGCAGATTCAGGGCAACAATGTCGATTACGTAGTCGAAGTGCCGTCCATCGGCGACCCGGCAAAGATCGTCTCCGGAACAACGCAGATCACGCGCTCGCCCGACCGGTTGCGCATAGCCGAAATGGTGGCGCGTTTCCTGAAGGTCACGGGCATCATGCGCGACGGCTTCTCGTTCCAGGCCGGCGCGGGCGGTATCGCTCTCGCCTTCGTGCAGTACCTCTCGCAACTCATGCGTGAAGCCAACGTGAAGGCCAGCTTCGTTCGCGGCGGCTCCACCAAGTATCTCGTCCAGATGTTGCAGGAAGGTCTCACCGGCTACATCCTCGACGGCCAGACGTTCGACCTCGACGCCGTCAAGTCCATCGCCTCCGATCCGCGGCACCTGCCCACGTCTCCGTTCACGTCCTACAATTTTCATGGCAAGGGAAACTTTGCCGGCATCGTTGACGCCGTCGTTCTCGGCGCAACCGAAGTTGACGTCAATTTCAACGGCAACGTCGTCACGCACTCAGACGGACGGCTGCTCCACGGCATTGGTGGCTGGCAGAACTGCCTATACTCGGGCTGCACGATCCTTGCGATTCCCGCTTTCCGCGATCGCATCCCCAGCATCGTCGATGAAGTCACTACGCTCACCGGCCCCGGCGAGTTGATCGACGTCGTCGCCACCGAGCGCGGCATTGCCATTAACCCACGCCGTCAGGATCTCATCGACGCTTGCAAGGGCAGCGGCCTCCCGATACGCAAGATCGAGGAACTTAAAGAAGAGATCGACAAAATCTGTGGCGGCGCGCCTCGCAAGCCCGAACGCAGCAACGAACCCGTTGCAGTTGTGAAATGGGTGGACGGCACGGTACTAGACACGGTTTACAAAACCGTCTAATAGGTTGAAATGGCGTGGCCGCGTTCGGCCACGCCATTTTTTGTTCTGTACTTCTCCGCACACGGAAGGAGTTTGCGTGCGACGATTACGGCAGCGAACATGCGTGCCCGCCACACTAGCCCAAGATCCATTTGCTCCTTGGAAAGAACGATAGAGCCCTCACCAACATGTATGTGCCGGCAAAGCTTACGAGTGCTATCGCTGGCAATTTGATGGCCGCGCTACCAAGGTGTTGATCCAACAAGCCATAGGCTGCGTTCAGGACCATGATATGTGCAAGATACATACCGTAGGTTCTTGGAGATATGTCGCGAACAAGTTTCCAGAACGCCGAGGCGCCGTTGGCAGCCTGGATATTCTTGAACAGAAGGAATACGCCGACGGTCATCATGGCGACGTTGATCGTCTCGAATCCCCACGTAAGTTCCAGGCTGCTCACAGAGTGCTCCACCGGGAGCCTTTGTAAGAATCCCGAAGCCGTGATCGCGTAGCCAACCACGATCAATGCCACGCCCACGATGGAGTGCATCGCCGCGCGCCGCATCAGGAAGCGCTTGATGTAGGCCGCCATGACCGCGTAGCCGATGAATCCGGAAAAGTAGTAAAGCATCGGGGTTCGATTCCAATACGCCTCCCCCCAAATTTCCGGGAAATAGAGATGGATGTACGGAGCCGTCAGCGTAAGTCCCCAAAGGCTGAGGAAGACCTCCATACTCCTGCGGCTGGCGGATTGAACCCAGGGCGAGATCACAGGCGCGAACAGGTAGATCCCGAGCAGCATGTATACAAACCAGAGATGCCCTATTTCCGTGCCAAAGTTTATTGGGATCTTGAGGATGTCGATCAATGCGCCAGTGAGCGTTACGCTGCCCCGGAAATAAAAATAGAAGGCATAGAGCGCACACCAGACGACAAACGGCACTAACACCCTACTGAAGCGCTTTCGGAAGAATTTCTTTTCGTCATTTACCGGAAACAGAAAGAAGCCCGAAAGCATCACGAACAGCGGGACAGACACACGAAACAACGAATTCAGCCATCCTACCCAGTACGCGCTTGGAGTGTTGAGGACGGTGCCGCCGCTCCCAATGTAGTAGAACTCTCCCGTATGGATCTGAATAACCATATACGTGGCCACGACCCGCAGGAGATCGAAGCCGAGGTGCCTTTGGTTGTTCGTATCGCTGACCTTTTCAGAAGCCATGACTCGCCGGAAATGTAATCCGGAATGGCTCTGGACCTTCGCATCGCTTAGCGTTTCAGACATGCTTGACCTGTTCATAGCCTTAGAGTCAACGGTAGCACGGCAGAGAGGGACGCGGCACTACTGTTGCGAGGCGGAGTTTGAGTCGCGGTGGAAGGCAGATGAGGGGCGCCATCATTTTGTTTAGCGAGATATGGGGAGTTTCTTGCGCCATGTACCACTCAACCAAAGCGAAAGGGCCACAGATATCTTCTGCGGCCCTTTGCTTGTGCCTCGCCGGTTCGCCTCATGCCGGCAACTGACCGCCGGCGACATGCCCACTACTTACCGGTGGCTAGTGTTTTCTCCGGAGCATTCTTCACCCACTTGTCGAACCAGGTGATCATCTCCCACAGGGTATGTTCTGTGCTCTCACGCGCCGAGTATCCGTGCGACTCGAATGGCAGCGTCACATAGCGCACCGTGCCGCCATTGCCGCGAATCGCCTGGTACATGCGATCCGATTGAATGGGGAACGTTCCCGTATTGTTATCGGCCTCGCCATGAATCAGCAGGATGGGCGTCCTGATTTTGTCCGCCACGAGAAATGGAGACATCGTCAGGTACGTATCCTTCGCCTCCCAGAAAGTGCGCCGCTCGCTCTGGAATCCGAACGGAGTGAGCGTGCGGTTATACGCGCCACTGCGCGCTACGCCCGCCTTGAACAGGTCGCTGTGAGCGAGCAGGTTTGCCGTCATAAAGGCACCATAGCTGTGCCCTCCAACTCCCACGCGATTGGAATCGGTTACGCCCATCTCGACAGCCTTGTCGATCGCGGCCTTTGCGTCGGCCAGGATCTGCTGCACGAATGTGTTATTGACCGTCTCCGGAGCCCCGATCACCGGCATCGCCGCGTTGTCCAGCACAGCGTAGCCTTGAAGCACAAGGAAAAGATGCGAAATGCCAACCAGCGTCGTAAAGCGCTGTGTCGAGCCGCTCACCTGTCCCGCCGTTCCAGCGTCGTTGTACTCCAGCGGATACGCCCACACGATGGTCGGAAGCCGCGTGCCCTCTTTGTAATTCGGCGGCAGATAGAGCGTGAACGACAGTTGCACGCCATCTTCGCGCTTGTAAGTTACACGTTGCTTCTTGATCTGGCGGATCTGCGGTGTCGGATCGGAGAAGTTCGTAACCGCTTTCGCCTCTGTTGCCGTGCGAACGTAGTAGTTCGGCGGAGTCATCAGTGATTCCTTCAGCGTCAGGAATCGCGTACCGTCGCCAGACAGCAACGCGACAACCGCTTCATAGCCTTCCGCCTCGCTGCGGAATAAACGCTTCAACTCCAGCGTCGTCACGCTGAACCTGTCGAGGAAGGGACGGTCGCCATCCTGCGAAGCTCCGACTCCAGCCAGGAAAATCGAATCCCCGTCCTGCACGACCGCGGGGAATCCGTTGGCCAACGGACGCGTCAACGGCGTGCCCTTATCGTTATAGCGATCTTGGTTGCTGCGGCTCCATAACAACTTCGGCTCGCTGGCGGGTTTCTCGGGATCGACCAGCATCGTGCGGACCCAGCGCTTGTCGCGCTCGTAGTCCGTCACGAATACGCCCGCGCTCTCGCCCCAGGCAATGTTCATCAAACGGTTTTCGATTTTGATTATCTCTATAGGAGCGCCCGAGAACGGTGCTTTCAGCATTGCCAGTCGGTCGCGATGTGGCACCTTTTTCTTCGGATTGCCTTCGTCCAGCGCCTCTGCCCAGTAGAGTGTTGCGGCCTGGTTCGGACGCCACGCGTATCTACGAGGTCCAGTCGCAACGCCGTCAATGGGAACGTTGTCCTGCAATGGAAGTTTCGCGACCGTGTATTGCAATTTGCCGGTGCGATCCCAAACCTCCACATCCTTCGGGAAATCCTCGGCCGGATGCAGATACGAATAGGGCCGGTGCACGCGCTCCAGCAACAAATGCTGGCCGTCGGGAGAGGGCGTCACTTCCAGGTAAATCGCCGGTTTCCCGATTGGGGTCGCCTTCAACGTCGTCGAGTCCACACTGGCCAGTTGCGCCGTCGCGTAATAATCGAACTGCGCTTCGTCGTATGCGTTCTGCAACATGTCCTGATAGGTCGGTGCCGGAGCTGCGTTGCCTGTGCTCTCCTGCACATTAGGGCCAACTGGCGCGCCTGCTTTCGCTGGAGCCGCGCCACGGTCTGCCGGAACCATCTTCACCAGCACCGTTTTGCTGTCCGGCATCCACTGCGCCACATCGTCCGTTACCGCGCTGAGGCGCAAGCCTTTCGCCGGGCGTATCTTGCCCGTGGCTGCGTCACCAATCCACAACTCAACGGCGGTTTTGGAAGTGTTCGTGAAGAGGAACTGCTTCCCATCGGGACTCCATCGTGGAGCGCTCATGTTCGCGTCTACCGGAACCGCCACCTTCACCTCGTGTCCGTCCGCCAACCATTTGAGCGTGTATCCGACGAAACGTGGCGAAAGATGTAGTCCGTTCGTCGCAGGGTTTATGCGGATTCCGGCTAGTCTCAGCATCGGTTGCGCCAGTTCCGCAACAGCGGGATAGCGAACCCCTTGCGCCAAAATCATCTGCGCTTGCGACGGGCTCAGCACGCCGGTCGGGGTAGGAGGCGCGTTCAGTACATCCAGGATTTCCTTCGGTGGTTTCTGGTATGTCGTCTGCGAATACCCTGCAACGACAAGCAGGACTATGACGAAGAGCAGTCGGCGAGCGATGCGCATCCATGTACCTCTGAAGTCAAAATTTCGAACGAAGAGAGAACACGGAAGACTAGATTTAGAAGCTCACGCAGTCAATGCGTTTATCGGGAGCAGCGGACGCCATCATCCGAAGTTCGTTGCCGTCCTGAGGGGATCGGGCCGGCATCGGAGCGCCCTTCGCCCCGGGCACAATCGTTCGGGCGCAATGAAGCGCGATAGTGTTTCTAAATCTGGATTGAATCGTTGAGTTCCGGACTACACCCGCCAATGTATATGCAATTTTGTGCACACCGCAAGCTTCATTGAAATCCATTTTTTAATAGAAACCTTCGAACATCCATTTTTTGGTAAATATCCAACTGTGCAAAACTTTGTAGCTGTTGAGAACAAACGAGCTCTGAATTTTTGTGTTTGGAACGTGAGTTGCACTTTGTGAGTACACGATTTGCATATTTTTCAAACCGTTTCACGTTTCTGAGGAGGCAAATGAACGTCAGAGTTCTCGCTTTTCGAGACGATCTGGCGTCACTTGCCTATTTCCGTTTCCCGCAAAGACACGAATTCCTGTAGGAGGAATTGCTCATGAAGAAACTCGTATGGCTCCTGGTAGCTCTGTTGCTCGTTGCGAGCGCAGTTGCCCAGGAAACCACCGCCGGCATTCAGGGTACTGTGAAGGACCCAACCGGCGCTGTGGTGTCCAAGGCTACAGTCGAAGTGGCAGGCCCTGCACTCATCGGCACTAAGAAGGTTGAAACCGACAATAGCGGTTATTTCCGTTTTGCCAACCTGCCCCCGGGCGAATACACCATCACGACAACAGCAGCGGGTTTCCGCACCAGCAAACTTGCTGGTATTAAATTGGAAGTCGGTAAGCTCCCCACGATCGATTTGAAGCTTGAAGTCGGCGGCAACGAGCAGGTAGTTGAGGTTTCGGGCGAAGCCCCGATCGTCGACGTTGCCCAGTCCAAGGTTCAGACCAACGTAACTTCCGACATCATCGCCGGCATTCCGAAGGGCCGTTCGTTCCAGTCGGTTATTCAGTTTGCTCCTGGCGCCCGCAACGAGCCTTTGCAGGCCGATCGCGCGACCGGCATCGCCGGTTACCAGATCGATGGTGCTTCGGGCTCGGAAAACTCATTCTTGATGGAAGGTCAGGAAACCAGCGACGTTCAGACTGGTCAGACCAGAACCAACGCTCCGTTCGAGTTCATCCAGGAAGTCCAGGTCAAGACCTCTGGCTTTGAGGCTGAGTACGGCGGCGCACTCGGCGGCGTGGTGAATGTCATTCAGAAGCGCGGCAGCAATGCGTGGCACGGCAGCATTTTCAGCTATTATGCCGGCGACATCTTCAATTCCGCGCCCAATCGTTATACCCGTTACACAGACTCGGATAACGAAGTCGATCCCATCAGCAAACCTGGTTGTGTAGCCTCTAACACCTGCCGTCTCGGCGGGCCGTTCGAGTACGTGCAGCCCAAGAAGGATCACCGGCGCACAATTGAGCCCGGCTTCGAAGTAGGCGGCTACCTTGTGAAGGATCGTATCTGGGCATTTGCCAGTGCGGTTCCGCGCATCGACCGAATCACCCGCACGGTGAAGATGGACGCGGGAGAACGCAAGTTCTTCAACAACGAAGAAACCTACTACTCGCTTGCTCGTCTTGATGCACTGGTTACGTCCAAGATCCGCGTGTTTGGATCGTGGCAGTATTCGTATGACCGCAATAGCGGCATCAGCATGCCAAATGCTGACGATGCTTTCGGCAAGTCCAACGACTTAGCAAGCGCGAATCCTGACGATTACAATTCCGGGATCGGCAACGTCCAGCCGAATATCATCTTCAACACCGGCGCGGACATTACGCTTACCAACAACTTGATTGCAACCACGCGCTTTGGGCGCTTCTACAGCGATTATCAGGATCGTGGTCTACCAACCGGTGTCCGCTACCGCTGGAGAGACTCAAACTACATCTCCGGAATAGCTTATGGCGCTCTTTCGAGCATCGGCATTGAAGCTCTGGACGGCACTCCAATTCCGGACGACTTCGCGATGACCCGCGGCTTCAACAGCATGGGCGTCAATTTGCAGACCCTCTACGATAAGTTCCAGCGCAAATCGTTCACACAGGATCTTGCCTGGTTCAAGAAGGGTTTCTTCGGCACGCACAACGTAAAGGGCGGGTATGCGCAGAACCGTCTCAGCAACAGCACCATAAATGGTTACATCACCTCGCAAGCTTATCTGGCGTACGGCAGGCCGTATACCGTTCTTCCTTCCAATAAGTCAGTATGTCAGGCCATCACGGCTGGAAACGTAGCCCAAGGTTGGAATCCTGGCGGCGACGCCGCGGGCAATTCGTGCCAGGGACTCTGGGGTACCGTTAACTTCCGTGAATACGGTCTGGTCGGATCGGCTAGCAGCGCCAACCACGCGCTTTACCTGCAGGACGCCTGGACGATCGGCAAAGGCATCACGCTGAACATCGGTGTCCGCGCAGACAAGGAAGCAGTTCCTTCCTACAATTCCGCCCCCGGAATCGCCTTCGGCTTCAGCGACAAGATCGCTCCTCGCCTGGGTGGATCATGGGATGTGTTACAGAACGGTAAGTTCAAGGTATACGGCAGCTTCGGTTACTTCTTCGACATCATGAAGTATGAAATGCCGCGCGGTTCTTTCGGTGGCGACTACTGGCATGATTGCGTATATGCCATGGACGACCCGGACTACACGAAGTACGTGCCTACCCGCGGGGCCAATGGTCACTTCTGCAATCCGACAGGTGGCGCCAACTTTGTTGGTGGCGATCCGGCCGGCCTGCGTTTCATCGAAAACAAGGATTTCCGGACCTCGTCCAACGATCCTACCAACGTCCGTATCGATCCGAACCTGGAGCCGATGAAGCAGCACGAAATGGTGTTTGGTGCTGACTACGCCATCACACCCGTGATCGGACTCGAAACCCGTTACTCGCGCAAGCGCCTTGACCAGACCATCGAAGATGCTGGCCTGCTCACGGCTGCCGGCGAGCAGTTCTATATCATCAACCCCGGCACCGGAATCAACAGGCAGCCGGTTGATTCTATTAACTGCGTAAATTGCCCGGTTCAGCCCAAGGCAGTCCGTAACTACGACGCCCTGGAAATCCGACTCACGAAGCGCGCTTCCGACAAGTGGTTCGGCAGCTTGTCCTACACGTACAGCAAACTGTCCGGCAACTACAGCGGTCTGTCTTCGACCGATACGGCGGACAGCTCGACCGGTCGTTCGTCGCCGAACGTTGAACGCGCCTTCGACGAGCCATGGATGCAGTTCGATTCTTACGGACGCGTCATCGATGGCCCGCTCGCAACCGATCGTCCTAACACCTTCAAGGCCTATGGCTGGTATCACCTGAAGTGGTGGGGCAATCACGAAAGCCTGATCGGCTTGACCCAGCAGTGGTACCAGGGCACGCCGCTGACGACCTACTTCGACGCTTACGGTGCTAACCAGTATCCGGAAGGTCGCGGCATGTTCGTCCCGGCGACTCGTACTTCCGGCACCGGCGTGGTCACTTTTGGTAAGCCCGTGAAGCTTCGCACCCCGATGTTCAGCCAGCTTGACCTGAACTTTGTTCAGGATTTCCACATCAGCAAGACGAATGAGAACCTGAAGCTCGGCTTTGAAGCGAACGTAACGAACGTCTTCAACCAGCACTCAGTTCTCAGCACCGATACAAACCTGTTCAGCACCGGTTCACTACAGCCGACTGCTGGCCTTACCGCTCATTGCCAGATCAGCCCATTGCCTACAGATTGTGCGGGTGTGGACTATAAGAGCCTGATGACGGGCTTCAACTGGCAGGCCCAGGCAAACAGCCTGGAACCAACGACTGTCTTGAATTCGCAGTACGGCGCAGCCAACCTGTTCCAGGTCGGCCGTACGATGCGCTTCAAGGTACGTTTCAGCTTCTAATTCTTTCAGCTTCTAATCAGTTAGAAGATCAACTGTGGGGGCCGGGCAACCGGCCCTCTTTTTTTGTCCAAATCGACTATTTCCTCCGAAGAACCCCTCAGCCGTAGTCGCGCCTGAGTCGTTGCGACCTTAGCTTTCGCCTGGCTTGAGATCTTCCTGCGCCACCCTCGGAAGCCTTGACGCTCTACATTTCTCATAAGCGAACCAGCAACAATCCATTTTTCAGTAGAAAACTGCCCTGTGGAAATCGTTAGTTGTTGTAAACACAGGAACTCTGGAGCGTTGTCTTTGGATGGTGAGTTGCTCTCTGTGGGGCAACCGTTTCTCTGTATATGCAACACCGTTCACGTTTTCAGGAGGCAGTGAACGTCTGGGGACTCGACTTTCGAGCCATCTGACGTCGCTTGCCTATTCCGTTTCCCACAAAGACACGAATCCTATAGGAGGATTTGGCTCATGAAGAAATTCGTATGGCTACTGGTAGTGCTGTTGCTCGTCGCGAGCGCAGTCGCCCAGGAAACCACAGCCGGCATTCAGGGTACCGTGAAGGACCCGACCGGCGCTGTGGTGTCGAAGGCTACTGTGGAAGTGACTGGCCGCGCACTGATCGGTTCCAAAAAAATGGAGACCGATGGCAGCGGATATTACCGTTTTACCCACCTGCCTCCCGGTGAGTACCTGATCACCACGACAGCAGCAGGCTTTCGTACCAGCAAACTTGCTGGTATCAAGCTGGAAGTCGGCAAGCTCCCCACAATCGACCTGAAGCTCGAAATTGGCGGCAATGAGCAGGTCGTCGAAGTTTCAGGCGTTGCTCCGATGGTTGACACGACACAGTCCAAGGTCGCCGTCACCGTTTCCTCGGAAGTTCTCAATAGCATTCCTAAGGGCCGCTCCTTTGAGTCGCTCATCCCGTTCGCCCCTGGCGCTCGCCAGGAGCCGCTGACCTCCACTACGCGTGGCGGTTCGCTGACGGGTGCTGCCGGCGCTACTGGTTACCAGATCGATGGCGCTTCGGACTCGGAAAACACGTACATGTCAGAAGGCATGGACACCACGGGAGTCACCGGTGGTGGTTCTGGCAATAACGTTCCGATGGAGTTCATTCAGGAAGTCCAGATTAAGACCGGCGGATTCGAAGCTGAGTTCGGTGGCGCGCTCGGCGGCGTTGTGAACGTCGTCCAAAAGCGTGGCGGCAATGATTGGCATGGCAGCGTGTTCAGCTACTACCGTAGCGATGCGTTCAACGCCAACGATACGTGCTTGATCTACAATGCTTGTGGCTTGCGCTACATCCCTGGTACGGTCGGAAACTACACAACGTCCGGCGCCAATCTCAGGACCGACCGCCCGACCGAGTACTACCGACCCAAGAAGGACCACTATCGTACGGTGGAGCCTGGCTACGAAGCCGGTGGCTACCTGCTGAAAGATCGCCTCTGGCTGTTCAGCAGCTTTGTTCCGAGCTACTACTCGCGTACCCGTACCGTGAACTTCACGGGGGCAGTGAAAGGTCCCTACACGTTCCGGTATGTGAACAACACCTACAATGCTCTAAACCGTTTGGACTACATGGTTACGAGCAAAATCCGTACGTTTGCGTCTTGGCAGTATGGGTACAATCGCATCTCGGGCAACTCCGCGCCTGACCCAGATCCGGCTTTCGCGAGTCAGGTCAACAACAGCGCCACGGTCGACCCGCGGACTACGTATCGGGCTGATGCTGGTAGCGTTAATCCCAACAGCGTCATCATCTTCGGGGGAGACGTAACGATCACTCCAAACATGGTCGCGACTGCCCGCTACGGCAAATGGTTTACCAACAGCTCGACCCGCGGCGCACCAGTTGGTATCCGCTACATCTGGCAAGCCAATGGAGCCGGTACAAGCGTGACGGGAGGTCAGGCGCTGACTGACCCGTTCAATGTTGCGCTACCCGGGAACTTTGGAGCTGCTTCCACGACAGGCTCGACAAGCATGCCAAGCAACGTCCAGCAACTCATGGACGCTTACCACCGTAACTCGCTCAGCACGGATGTTTCTTACTTCGCGAAGTTCTTCGGTACCCACAATTTCAAGGTCGGGTACTCGAACAATCGAATCACGAACGATCTCGCGAGCGCTGCTAACTTTGCTCGCGTTGACTTGTATCCTGGTCAGGCCTACTCGCCCATCGGTACTAGCTGCCCTGCAGCCGCTACCGTCAACGGGCAGTGCCGTGGCACATACGGTTACTACAAGGTCTATGACTTCGTCTCGGGCGGTCTCGCCAAGAGCCTCAACCACGCACTGTACTTCCAGGATGCGTGGACTTTGGGCAAAGGCGTGACGGTCAACGCCGGTCTTCGTTTCGACAAGGAATACCTGCCGCCGTACTCAGCGGGCGCCACTGACATCAGCTTCGGATTTGGGGATAAGATCGCTCCACGTCTGGGCGCTGCCTGGGATGTCCTCAGAAATGGCAAGCTGAAGATCTACGGAAGCTACGGTACTTTCTTTGACATCATGAAGTACTCGCTGCCTCGCGGTTCGTTCGGCGGTGAATACTGGCACGAGTGCGTCTACACCCTGAATGACACCAACTACACGGGAATCCAACCGGCCATGGTTGGCACCCACACCTGCGCCGGTACAGGTCCCGCTACTGGCACGACCCCTGGCACATTCATTGAAAACTTCGACTTCCGGAAGCCCAGCCTTGCTGGCGCCGACCCGGGTGTCGATCCTAATCTCAAGCCGATGAGTCAGTGGGATATGACCCTCGGCGTTGACTACGCCGTGACCTCGCAGATTGGCTTTGAAGCGCGTTACAGCCGCAAGCGCCTCAGAAACACAATTGAGGATATCGGCATCGTGGTTCCCGGTGGCGAACTCTACAAAATCGGAAACCCTGGCGCGAACACCTACGCGAACCTGCTGAATCGTCCCATCATTGACGGCGAAGACACTTACGATCCTCAGTGTGCGAGCTGCCCGCTGAGCCCGAAGGCTACCCGCAACTACGATGGCGTGGAATTCCGCGTCATCAAGCGGGCATCCAATAAGTGGTACGGAACCTTGTCCTACACCTATAGCCGTCTTTACGGGAACTACTCCGGCCTGACGTCGTCGGACGTGAACGACGCAGCGTCGGTCAATGCCGGTTCGGGTGGTGGTCGTCACAATCCAAACAACAACCGCTCGTTCGACTCGCCCAATATGCAGTTCACTGCTGATGGGACGCCGGCGATGGGCCCGCTCGGAACCGACCGCCCGCACACCTTCAAGGCGTTCGGCTATTACCGTCTGAAGTATTGGAAGATGGAAACCTTGATTGGCGGCACCCAGGTGGCTTACCAGGGCACGCCACAGTCCACCTGCTGGCCGTCCGTTACCACTCAGTCGGCTTGCTCGTTCGTAGAGAATCGTGGGAACTGGGTCAACCTGCATCGTGATGCGACCACCGGCAACATTGTTAGCGATGGTGTCATTCAGAACAGGCGCAGTCCGGCATTTACCCAGACTGACCTTACTCTCGTGCAGGATTTCAAGCCGAGCAAGACGCACGAACAGATGCGTATCGGCTTCGAAGCCAATGTCAGCAACCTGTTCAACCAGCGCTCAGTGCTCACTTATATGAGTACCCCGCTGGCGAACTCGGTGGCGGCAACTCCTCACCTCAATGATCCCAACCTTCGCTATGTGGCGACGGACAAGATCGGGGGCGTTGTAGTCGATCCGTCTCTGGTCGGAACTGTCATTCCGAACAACATGGCACTCGTGAACTGGAATGCCTTGACTGGCGGTGGCTGGGATTACATTGCCGTCTCCAACACCGCGGTTAACACGGCAGGCACTCCTCTGCCGCACCAGTACAGCTTTACGCCTGCCACGCTGAACTCCATGTATGGTCAGCCGACGCTGTTCCAGGGCGGACGCACACTTCGGTTGAAGCTTTCACTCAGCTTCTAATCCGAAAAAACTGTTTGACTTGGAGGGTCGGGAAACCGGCCCTCTTTTTTTCCAGCTTCCATAGCTGTTGTCGTGCGACTCTCGCCATACTGGATGCGATACCCTCCTGATTGAACAAGTTCTGAGTCAATTGCGATTGGGTCATCGGCCTGAAGCCAGGTCTTCCTGCGACCGCGTAAATCTTTCCTGAACGGGCACACCGCCGGTCGTGCCTGCTGCAATAAATAAAACAACTTACAGATTGGCATTCACGATGCAAACAGAAGGGCAAGTGTCTATAGCGAGGGCTCCCGGCCCAAGTCATAGCCGACCCTGCACGGCTTGACCAAAGGAGGCGCTTTGGCGAAGCGGTCGAAGATTGTGTTGTGCGTGGATGCTGATGCGGTTCTTGGTAATGTCCGAAAGCTTGTCATCGAGAGCTTCGGCTATCGCGTTATGGCTGCACGAACCGCTTCGGAGGCGGCGCCTTTACTGCTCTCTCATTCGATTTCTGCCGTTGTCATCGATCGTCCCGACACGAATTTGGACTCCGCAATTCGAATCCTGCATGAAACCAGTGCACGAGTACCAATCGTTCTAATCTCAGGCATGCCTTATGTCGCACCCGAACTGGCAAATGCGATTGCCGGAGTTGTAGAAAAGGGAGATTCGCCCCAGCAGCTTAGAGTGGTGCTCGACTCGGTGACGAGGGATCGAAACGAAGCAGATCGTTTGGCCGCGCCGAACCCAGGCGCGACCTCAGAAGACGCACAATCTCTAGACGAGAGTGCGAAAAGAGTTAGATGAGCTTGAAAACAGGAGGCGGGGCATGTGCCCCGCCTGAGTCAGGATTGTGTGTTAGCTTTTCTTTTCGGCGGTTGCTGGCTTTTGTTTTTGTTCTGCCTTCTTGTCCGTTTTCGCGTCGCTCTTCTTGTGCGCTTTCTTGGGTTCGGATCTGAGCAGGACTGCATCCTTGGGCGTTTCCCATACAACGTCGTTGGGCAGGGGCTTGCGCGGAAGCATTTCGTCACGCATCGCGGCGTCGTAGAGGAAAGATGCAAGGATCACGGACGCCTGCATCATGTCTTCGCGCTGTACGCGCTCATACACGTCGGCGTTTGAGTGGTGCGTACGGGTCATATACTCGACCGGGTCCTGAATGAACTGGAATCCCGGGATGCCAACGGCATCGAATGGAACGTGGTCCGTGGAACCGGTGTTCCGCATGCTTATTGTGTTGAATCCCAAATCCTTGAACGGCTCCATCCAAGGTTCTATGACTGGGCGGGCCGCCGAATTTTCCTGTAAATAGATACCGCGCAACTTGCCGGTTCCATTGTCGATGTTGAAGTAGGCGGAGATTTTTTGTTGTTTCGGCTTCAGCATCAGTGGACCCGTCTCGGGACGCAAGTAGGAAGGCAAGCCACTGTCGGACTGCTTGGGCTCGGGCCGTTTTCCGAAATGCTCGGCCACGTATGCGCGTGACCCGAGCAAGCCCTGTTCCTCGCCGCCCCACAATCCTATGCGGATAGTACGCCGCGGTTTGATGCCCAGCGACTGGAGGATACGAAGGGCTTCCATCGTTACGGCACAACCGGCGGCGTTATCTGTCGCGCCCGTGCCGCCGTGCCACGAATCGATGTGTGCGCCGGCCATCACGATCTCATCTTTCTTGTCGCTGCCCGGAATCTCGGCGATGGTGTTGTAGGCATTACCGTCGCCGTCTTCGAAATGCACTTTGACTTCGACTTCAATCTGGACCGGAATTTTGCGGTCGAGCAGCCTCGAAATGCGTCCGTAGTTTTCGATCGACATCACAAGCTGCGGAACGCCATCCGATTCTCCAGGCTTGTACGCGTTCGTGCCTTGAACGAAGATCAGGCCAGCCTCTCCACGGCTCGGCTCGATGACGGCCGCTGGTTTTTCGTCTACGAAAAACTTCTGTAGCAAGCGCTGGAATTCGAAGCGTTTAATAAGGTCTTCACGCGAAATGACCTGGCCTGTCGGGTCCTGTCGGCGCTCGCCCGGAATCTGGTAATCGCCGATTTCGCGAAGGCGATTCTCGTCATATCGGCGTAGCGCCGGTTCCGACTGGGGCTTAACTTCGCGCATGTCGCCGATCAGCACCATCTTGCCCGCATAGTTGCCGCGCTGTTTCTCCAAATCTTCCTTCGTTGTTGCTGTCAGGCGGACCACCTCGCCGCGAACCGGGCCGGGAGTCGAGGGCGTCCACGCCTTGGGCAGCGCGTAAAGCTGCGAAACATCTGGAGAAAGCATCCGCACAGAGACGGATTCCAGCGCCCATCCGCGGCCGAATGGGAAAGGTTCCATATGCGCGTTGGCGAGGCCCCACGCCTTCAGTTGCTCACTGGTCCATTCGTTTGCGCGTTTGTGGCTCGCAGAACCCGTCAGGCGCGGACCGATCCTATCGGTTAGTTCCCCCATGGTCTCCATGACCTTGGAGTTGCGGAAACCTTCATGGCGGATACGCGTTACCGTCTGCAGGTCGACGTTGTCATTAGCCGCCGCAAAAAGGATGGCGGGCACGACGAGCATGAGCACGATGGATAACGTGGCCAGCACTGTATTGCGCATGGCCTTCACTGAAGTTTGCGACATGTTTTTACGCTCCAAGATGGATAGTGGCAGCGCCCAGAAGCGGCTTCCTGCCCAAGCCGTCGGCGTCCGTCACTTGCGGGTATTTGCAAGGTGCCGCAGATGTTATCACCAGCTCTGCTGGATCGAATCCTGAATCTTTTGGAATTGTCCCGGTAAACTGGTCGCGCTATATACGGTTTCCATTCCAACTTCGAGATTTGTTCCGCTTTGGTCCTCCCATATGGGAAAGCCGAAAAGCCGAGCCGTCGGCAGGCCGGTGGCTTGCGCTGGTTCTTGCCAGCGTTCTGATTTTGCATTCAGGCATTCGCAAGCCTTGGCGTACTGTTTTCTGGACTGACAAAGTTTTTTTGTTTTTGGGGGAGCAAGAACGAGCAGTTTGGAACTCGTTCTGCACATTGCATTTCTTCATGCAATGAAAGTGGGCCCCTACGCAATGGTCAATGTCAACGCGCTTACCGCAAATCTGATTAGCTGGCTTAACAACACCTGTTCGAAGTCGTTCCTGGTTTCCAGTGAAGTTTGTGCCGGAATCGAAGAAGCTGACGCGGATCCCCAAGCTTTGATCTGCGCCCTGCAAGCACTCATCGCCGAGCAGCGGGCCGGGTTGCAAACGCAATCCGCGGCGTTACTCCTGAGGACTGGAATTTTCCGTGCAGACGCGACCCAGGGCGGAGTGGGGAGTTTTTTGGACCCGGGCGAGTACGTGGTGATGAGTATCACGATTTCGGCCTCTTGCTGTACCCGCGAAGCTGTTGGTAGGGAAATGTTGCCGCGCCCTGAGCAACTCGATGCTTCTCCGGCGCTCCGCAATTGTGTCGACCTCTTGCGCGGCGATGGTGGCGAACTCGCCATGAAATCGGAGGTTAGCTTCGGAGTTACGTTCCGTCTGTATCTGAGGGCGCTGGATCAGGGCGGGGAGTCTGTGCAAGATGACATGCCGGAAGGATGGGAGACGATCCTGCTCGTCGAGGACGAGGAGTTCGTGCGCAACGTGACACGCGAAGTTCTGGAGATAGCTGGCTATCACGTTTTGGAAGCACAAGATGCGCAGACAGGAATGCGGCTGTTTCAGGAGCATGAGGGCGCTGTGCATCTGGTATTGACCGACGTGGTGATGCCGGGGATAAACGGACACGATCTCGCGCATCGCCTTACAGAACTCTCGCCCGCAATAAAAATCATCTATATGTCAGGCTACACGGACAGTGAACTGCATCGGAAAGCCTTCAAGAATCCACGTACTGCATTCTTGCAGAAGCCTTTCACAGTCGCTTCTCTGACGAAAAAAGTGCGAGAGGTATTGGACTTTGACGATGGAGCCGGTGTGGCGTCGCCTGTGAATTTGCGGCAGGCGTCTTCCTGCGCATCGGACTAGCCTTCGCATCCGGCAGGCAGTTCAGGAGATTCGGAACAAGACAGCGACCAGTTGCCGTACTTCTTTCACGTAGGCGTCGAGCTCATGGGCAAACGTGAACCAATCGAAGCGAGCGAGCGCTGGGTGTTCCTGCATCAATACCTGCCACCCGTATTCGCGCGTAGAGTCCACTTGTAGCGCTTCCGTATAACCGTATCCGAGTCCGCACGTGCGGCACAGCAGATCGCTCAAGCTGACCAGAGCGACGAGGCTGCGATGCGATGTGGCGCGCTCGACTTGATGGTGGCGCCGTATCACTTCTTTGATCTCGCTGCCCAGGTCCCAAGCTTCGGCGAGCAGGTCGCCGGTAAAGCCGTGCGTAAAGCCGAGCAGCCTGGCTTCCGCCTCTTCCAAGGGAATGCGTGTGGAGTATGCCAGCGCGGCGACTGCGCGGAACTCATCGCGGAGTACGAGCAAGTTAACAAGGAAACCGAGGTCATGGAGCAGTCCGGCGAGGTATGCCTTTTCCGGTTCCGCAAATCCGATTTTTCGGGCGAATCGGCGCGACACGAGCGCACAGCCGAGTGAGTGCTCCCAGAACACTCGCGGGTCAATGCTCCCAATGTCTTGAGGCAGAAGGTTCAATACGCAGCAGGCGGTGGCAATCTCGCGCACGCGAGAGACGCCGAGCGCCAGCACTGCGCCGCGAACGGTTCCGATCGTCTGTCTTCTCCCGTACAGCGGCGAGTTCGCCATATGCAGAGTTTGCGCCGCAAGAGAGTTGTCGTGCGCTATCAACTCAACAACCTTCTGAATATCAACATCTTCGGTTGGCTTGTCGAGTCGATGCAGCAGTGGGATGAGGATGGCCGGGACGCTCTGAATGGACTTCAGTTGCTCCACCCGCACGCGGACATTATCCATGCTGACGTAGGTCATCGCGCACCTTGGCCGCTTTGTTGCTCTTGGAGATCGTTATAGAAGTGCTGAATGACACGCCGCTTGCTGGCTGCGCCGAAGGGGCTCAGCACCTTGTACAACGGGAATACGTCCATGCTCTCCAGAAGAGTCACGCGCGAATTGTCGAGCAAATCTAATGGCGAGACCTTCACCCGTGAGGTGAGCAAGTCTTTCCGACACAATTGCACCAGGACATCATCTTGGGAAAGGCCATTTGTCATCATCGAGTTCATCTCGCCGGACATGTGCTAGCAATGAAATCGGCTGAGTAGCCCGGAACTTTAACCGCCGTTTCAAGACCGACCCGTGGCTGGGGCGACCGCGATTGAGCTGCGGGCACCCATGACAACGAGGTCTATGCGCCGGTTCAAGCGGCGTCCTTCGGCGGTGGTATTGCTCGCCGTCGGATGGAACTCGCCATAACCGGCGGCCGACAATCGTTCGGGCGAGAAGTGGTACTGAGTTATCAGTTCCCTGATGATCCCGGTTGCGCGCGTCGTCGAGAGTTCCCAGTTTGACTGAAACTGCGCTGTATGGATTGGGACGTCATCGGTGTGCCCTTCCACGCGTAGCTCGCAGTCGCGCTCGCGAAGCAGGGCGGCGATGCGCCCAAACGCCGCTTCTGCGCCCGGTCGCATTGCAGCCGAGCCGCTATCAAAAAAGCCAACTTCGCGCAGACTGATCACCAAACCCTCGGGGCCGACTCGCAGTGCGACTTCCTTGCGCTGTATTTCTGGCGCAAGGGCCACCTCTATTGCGCGTCTGAGTTGTTCGACGTCCGGGCGCAACTGCGCGCCGGCGCGTATTTGTATCGGCTCAACCACTCGGGCGAGGTCCTGCGCGATGCGCGCCTTCTCCGCTTCGCTCCGCCCTGCGCCGGTAGATTCCTTCAATGCTATGGGAGGGCCAATGCTCTGGCCTGGGAACACTCCGAGTTCCTGGAATGCTGCCTGAATTGCGTTCGCGAGTTGTCCCATCTTGTGCTTATCAACCTGAGAGGATGCATAGAGGACAACGAAGAACGCGAACAGTAATGTCATGAAGTCCGCATAGGAAACGAGCCATCGCTCGTGATTGGCGTGCGCTTGTCTCCTTTTGCGCCGACTCACGTTTGCGCCGGTTCCTCTGGCCCAGGCTGGTTCGCATTTTGCAAGAACCCTAGCAACTTCGTTTCGAGCATGCGCGGGTTCATGCCTTCGAGGATCGAGACCACGCCTTCCAGAGTCATCTCGCGCAACATCTGTTCCTCGCGTAAACGAATCTTCAGCTTGCCCGCGACTGGCAGGAGCAGGAGATTTGCCGCGCCGACGCCGTAGACCGTGGCGACAAATGCCACGGCAATCCCTTTGCCCACTTCGTCGATGTTGTCCAGGTGCTGCATGACCTGAATGAGGCCCAGCACGGCGCCGATGATGCCGATTGTGGGCGAGAATCCGCCAGCGGACTCGAATACCTGCGGGATGGTTTCGTCGTGCTCGGCTCCGTTGTCCAATTCCAACTCCATCATCTTTCGGAGTTCCTGTGGCTCGGTTCCGTCGACGGCCAACATAAGAGATTTTTTAAGAAACGGATTGGCGATCTTGGGCAGATCGCCGTCAAGTGAAACGATGCCTTCCTTGCGGGCCTTGTTCGCATATTTCACAAGCTCGCGAATCATCCCTTGCGGATCCTGCTTGGGCTCAAGAAGGACGGTCTCCAATTTTTTGAAAGCAGTGATCAACGTACGAAGAGGGAACTGAATGAGGACCGCGCCCAGCGTGCCGCCGAAAACGATGAAGGCGGCGGTAGGTTGCAATATCTGCGTCAGGCTACCGCCCTCCAGCAGCAGGCCACCAACGATGCCGCCGACTCCAACGACCACGCCGCCAAGTGTTGCCTTATCCACGGAGCCCTCGCGTTTCACTCGCCGTCATCTTTGGCGCTCTGCGCTTGGGCGCTTACGGTAGGCGAACACTTCGGGACGACCGGGGCGGCCATCAGCGAGCGCCTGAACTCAAGGATAAGATCCATCACTTCCTGCGCACTTTCTCGCACAACGAGCTTGTCTCCGGTCACGAGTGTGATGACGGTATCTGGCGCTTGCTCCACGAACTTGATCAAGTCCGCATTCACCATCAAGGGCTGATTGTTCAATCGCGTGAGTTGGATCATTTCATTCTTCCTATTACCGACGCGCACAGATATACGGTCGCTGTGACTCTTATCGGCAAGCACGCGCGTACCTTCAATCCTGAAATGAGGAAAAACCGTATCGCTCGCGGGCAATGAAAATGGAAATTCTTGCCCAGTAACTCCGCGGAGGCTAAAGCTGCAGGCAGAGGTGCCGATAGTGCTAGTGAACAACGTGATGGTTCCGGTCAGCGGGACGCGTCCGTAGAGTCGTTTACGCGCAGCCTTCTATTGAGGCGGAACCAGAAGCGAAAAGGAGCGTTCCAATGGCACTCAGCATCCTGAACAACATCCCGTCCCTGGCCGCGCAGAATCAACTTTCCATCACCGGCAGCGGCCTCCAGAAAACATTGTTCCGTCTCTCGTCCGGCTCGCGCATCAATTCTGGAGCCGATGACGCCGCAGGTCTGGCGATCGCAGATGGCTTGCGTGCTAACGTCACAGCGCTGAGCCAGTCTGCTCGCAATGCCACGGACGGCATTGGCAAACTGCAGGTGGCAGATGGCGCCCTCTCGCAGGTAAGTAGTCTGTTGAACCGTGCCGTTACTCTGGCTACCGAAGCCTCGACGGGCACAGTGAACCCGGCGCAGCGCGAAGCTCTCGACGCCGAGTTCTTGCAGATCAAGCAGGAAATCGATCGTATCGGCAGCAAAACCACTTACAACGGAGAGGGAATCTTCGGAGCCGGCAGCAGTTCGGACCCGAACAAGTGGGTTGGCGCGACCGGAGGCAATACCAGTGCGACGGTACTCACCGCCGGCCAAACAATGACGATTACCGACACGGACACCGGCCTGAGCGATACCTACACCGTAGTCGCCCTCGACACCATGCAGACGCTGATGACCCGTTTCAACAGCTCGGGCAATATTGGCGTCACGGCCAGTCTCGACGCAACCGGACACTTGCAGATAGCGGATAAGACCGGCAATGGCAGCATCGTGGTCAGCAGCACGCCTCTGACCGGAGTTGGCGCTGTTGCGAAGGCAACGATTTCAGGCGGCACCGATGTGTACCTGAGTGACGGCACGACGGCGGGCGGAGGCACCATCGCAACGACGATCAGCGCGCTTTCCTCGAACAGCATCGGTACGGGCGCTGGCAAGATCGACCTCAGCGCTGATGATCTGAAGACCGCCACGAAGGCGCAGACAGCCCTGACGAAAATCACCAGTGCGATTGCCAATGTTGCCAGCGATCGCGGCACGATGGGCGCCGTGATGAATCGTCTCGAGTCGGCGAGCAACGTCATCACCAACCAGGTGCAGAATCTGACGGCTGCTGAGGACGGCATCCGCTCGGCGGACATCGCCCGGGAAGTTGCGAACATGACGAAGTTCAATATCCTGAACCAGACCGGCATTTCGGCCCTGGCACAGGCAAACCAGATGCAGCAAGGCGTCTTGTCGCTCCTTCGGTAATCGAGTGACCTCCTGAGGTGGGGCATCACGCCCCACCTTTTTCTAAGGTTCAAAAGTGAATGAGGTGGACAAATGCGGATCGATATGGTTCCGTCCATTCCCGCTGACGTAAAACGCTCCCCAATTAATGAACCGGTCCAGCCAGCTACGGAAACGAACGTGCTTATCAAGCAACAGGAATCGCCCGTGTTGCCGGCGCCGCAGACTGAAACCTACACAGGAGGCAATAACGCCGAGCGCGAGACCGTGTGGCTTGACGAGGGGAAGCGTCCCATCTATCTCGTTCGGGATCAGCGCACTGGCGATGTCCTGTGCCAGTTGCCATCGGAGGAAGTGTTGCGGATTGCGCGCAACATCGACCAATTCCTGAAGGAGCAACAGGGGCAGGAACTCGATATCAAGTCTTAGACCAGTCTTAGAGAGGATGCATGGCGAGTGCGGTGACGGGAATCAACTCAGGAAGTTCAGGTACTGGCCTTGACGTGGGCGCAACGGTCGACCAAATAATGTATGCCGAGCGCGCACCCGAGCGCCTGATGCAAAGTCAGCAGCAGATGCTCAATGCGCAAGCTTCCGCTCTGCGCGACATACAGTCCAGGCTCACGACGCTGGGTAACACCGTCAATTCCCTGAAGGACGTTTCCGCATCGATGGGCGCGCGCATCGCTTCCTCGTCTCAAAGCAGCATTCTATCGGCGAGTGCGGATCGTACGGCAACCATCGGCAAGCACGTAATAACTGTGAACTCGCTGGCAACGACTTCATCCTGGTACAGCGATGCCGTTGCCGACGGCGTTTTCACCCCGGGCGATCTCACAATACAGGTTGGGACTGCGACTCCCATTACGTTCACGTTTGACGCGGGACACTCAACTCTCGCCGCCGCTGCCGAGTTCATCAATACGAAACAGGCTGGAGTGATGGCGAACGTCATTACCGATGCGACAGGACTGCATCTCGCGCTGGTGAGTGCAACGAGCGGCGCAGCAGGCGATATCAAGTTGCTGCAAGCTCCGGCGGAAATCGCGATGCATCGGGGCAGCACGGGCGCGAACGCCGACGTTGTGGTCGATGGCGTTCCGGTACAGAGCAGCACAAACAGTTTGACGGGTGTCATTCCGGGCGTAACTTTCGAACTATCCAGTGCGAGCCCCGGCACCCAGGTAACCGTCTCTGTCGCCCCTGACGCGGCCCGGGCACGTCAGGCAATCAGCGATTTTGTAACAAGCTACAACTCCGTGGTCGGCAACATCAACGCGCAGTTCACGTATAACCAGCAGACTGGCAGTGCTGGTCCGCTGGCCGGCAACTCGTCCATTCGCGGTGTGCAAGCGACGCTCCTTCCAGCAATGTCACAAGTAGTCAAAGGTAACGGAGCGATCACCTCGCTGGCATCGCTCGGAATTGACATGAAGAACGATGGGACGTTGCAGATGAACAGCACGGAACTGGATGCTGCGTTGTCCCAACACTTCACAGAGGTACAGTCGTTCTTCCAGTCAAGAGAGCCGGAGGGTTTCGCATGTCGCCTAAGCGCGCAAATGGCGGTCATCAACGACTCCATCGACGGCCCGCTCGCTGTGGATATCACCGGCCTGGGAGCGACCAGCAGAATGATCTCCGACCAGATCGATGATCTGGAATCGCGCCTGGACATGCGCCGAAAGACCCTGCTGGACCAGTACTCAAGGATCGATACGATGCTTCGCCAATTTCCACTGATCCAAGCGCAGTTAACTGCTCAACTGGAAAGCCTGAAATGAATCATGATCCGCGTCTTATCTATCGCGAAGCGGCCGTGCGCAGCGCTACCGCTGTGGGTCTGGTTGTCATGCTTTACGACGTCGTCATTGAAGACCTCGGCCGTGCCATGCTCGCCCTGCACGTTAAAGACGTCGAGAAGCGGACGAGTGAGTTGACTCATGCGATGCTCGCTATCCAGCAGCTACAAGCGACCTTGCAAATGGAGCAGGGCGGCGAAGCTGCGCGCAACCTCGACCGGTTCTACTCGATCGCGCGCGCGAAGCTGCTGGAAGCTCATCTCAAGCAATCCGGGCAAATGATAGGTGAGCAGTTGGCACTGTTTCGCGATCTGCGAGATGCTTGGCGAACGGTGGAGGGCAATGCACAGCCCCGAACGGCAGGCAACGCCAGGTCCGATGTGCAGCCCTCGGCAGCCACGCCTTCTGCGACCGACTCATCGGCGCTGCACTGGAGCGCCTGACCATGCCGGCAGAGACGTTGAAAAGAACGAATGCTTTGCTGGTTGGCTTCCTTGAATCGATGGAAGCCGCACCTGCGAGTTCGGTCACGCTCGAACAGTTGACCGAGGTCGCTAGTGCACTCGCAGAGATGGCGGGAGCTCTTGGCTACTATCTGCTTGCCAGAGATCCAGTCGTGGCTGCTGAAATTCAGCGATATCGCGGAAATCTTTCTGCGCTGCAGGCTGCGCTGCATCAGGCAGAACGAAATTTTCTCGCCGAACGTGCAAGGCTAAGTCGTGATCGTCAGCAACTCGAAGCCGCGGCAGCCTGGAACGCGGGCCCCTGCCGGCGTTAGCAGCGTTGATCCGCTTGTTTGTGAGAAAATTCGCTTTGCGACCAGCGCTTCTAAGGAACTGGTTATTTCAGGAAATCCAGCAGACTCAGCATGGAGGCTTTGCCTGTGGCAGCCAGCGCCGCATCGCGAGCGAGTCGCGCCTGAAGGAGCGCAGCGGTTGCTTCCAGTGGATCTGCTCCGGCCAGGTCGTTCTCTGCGGTCTTGATCTCCAACGTCTGCCCGTCCAGGAAAGTGTCTTCGGCCTCGAGCTGGTTTAGCGTGTTGCCGTAGAAGACGCGCTCCGACGTGATGTGGTCGAATGCGGCGCGCACTCTTCCGGTCGCTGCAGCAATTTGGTCCTGGTCTCCCGCTTCCATCGCCGTGGTGAGCTCGTTCAATGCCTCAAAAACGTGGGCTGACGGATCATTGAAAATCTGCCTTCCAGGAACATTGGCGGCGATAAAACGCGTCTCGCCGACTTGAACTTCGTTTACCGTGGAATTGCCGTCGTAGCGCACGCCTCCCGGCACCGTGTCATCGCCGACGAAGGGTGCATTCTTACTCGCGGTTCCCGCAAAGATATAACTGCCACGAAAGGATGTGTTCGCCAGGCTGAGCATTTGGTCGACGATGCCGTGTAGCTCGCCTGCCAACGCTATTCGATTCTCATTGGACAGAGTGCCGTTCGCGCCCTGTACGCCCAGTGTCACGGCACGCTGAAGCGCGAGCACGGCGGACGAGAGTGTTGCGTCAGCCGTGCGCAGGCCGGCAGCCACGCTCGAATTGTTGTGCAGAAACTCGTCGTTCGCCGCCTGGCGCGACTGATTTCGCACCAGCAGCGCGGAAGCTGTTGGATCATCCGAGGGCGTGGAGATACGCCGGCCGGAAGCAAGCTGTTGAACGTACTGACTCTCCAGTCGCTTTGCCCTGTTAATGGCAACGAGCAGATCAGGATATGGATCGGGGTTGATCCGCATCGTTAATTCCTCCCGAGGTTGACGGCCGTTTGTGTCAGTTCATTAACGACTGAGATCACCCGCGCCGCAGCTTCGAACGCTCGTTGAAAACGAATCAAGTTCGCAGCCTCTTCGTCCATCGATACTCCCGAGATGGCGCCGCGCTGGTTGTCGAGTTGACGAACAATCATCTCGCTCGCCTCCGCTTCGGCTTTGCCGTTTGCGACCTCGCTGCCGACACGGAAGACCAGGTTGGCATAGCAGTCCGTGGCGGTAGCTTGTCCTACGATTGCTTCGCTGCGGAGGGCGGACATATTCGCCAGATTGCCGTTGCTGCCGACACTCGCGTCGGAACTGGCCGCAATCTTCGCAGAGTTTGTGATTAGGAAAGCTATGGTGCTTGCCGCGCCATGCTCGTCGGCCGGCAAGCTGAAGAGAGCGCCGCCTGCATCTCCGTTCAAGTCAAAGCCCGACTGATGCTCGTTGTTCAGGCGCTGGGCCAACGAGAAGGCCAGCGTGTCCAATCCAGCGGAGAGCTCGGCAATACTCTTGTCGCGGGCCGAAAGCAGACCGCCGAGTCGTCCAGCGTGCAGCTCCGGGGTAATGTCCGCAGTTCCGGCGATAATGCGGTTCATGCCGGTGCCTGGGTCCGGAGACGTTTCCAGTGTGAAGGTGCGTGACCCGACTACGAGAGGTTGACCGCCCGGCGTTGTCAGCGTGAGGCCATCGCTGCTTTCGGCAATGGAAACATCGATCAGGGTGGACAACTGACGGATGAGCAGTATGCGCTGATCTTCGAGCGCTCCGCCATCCTGGCCGAGCTTTTCAAGAGCTGCAACCTGCGTGTTGAGTCCGCCGATCTGTTCTACAACTCTGTTCACTTCTGCGATCGATTGTTGCACTCCGAGATCAAGGTTCTGCTGGATGCTGGCCAGCTTTCGGGCCGTGTCGCGAAATGCTCCAGCAAGGTTTGAGCCAGCGGTGAGCACCGCCTGTCGCAAAGGAATGTCCGAAGGATCGGTGGAAAGGCGAGTGATGCTGTTGAAGAACTTGTCGATCTGACTGGCAATTCCATCGGAATTTCCGATGAGCGTTTCGACCGACTGCATGGCACCAACGTAAGCCTCGGACGCGCCCTGCTGCTGAGTCTCGTCCTGAATGCGAAGTTCAAGAATTCGGTCGCGCACGCTTTCTACACTGGAAATTGTCACGCCACGCCCAATGAGTAGTCCAGCCTCGAACACCGGCGCTTCCTCCGTCATAACGGCGCGACGGCGTGCGTAACCGGGCGTGTTCGCATTGGCGATGTTTGCGGTCGTGGTCTGCAGGGCGCCCTGTTGAGCGAGCAGAGCGCGTAAGGAGATTGAGATGCTGCCGAAGAGGGAAGACATGCTAAATTCCAAGCTCCGCAGCCGAGCCAGACACCGTTGCCGTAACCGAGCCGTAGCCGCCACAGCACGTTGCAAGCACGTTTAGCAGTACATTGATGGAACGGCGCGAGCGGTGCACGAGGGCGGCGTTCACGCGTGTTAGTTGACGAACTTCAGATTGCACATCGGCAAGGGATTGCACGATGTCGAGTTCGCCGGTGCCGTCGATGTCTCGCCCAGGTTCGACAGGCAGGTCGAGCGCCGAAGCCAACTCTGTTATTTCGCGATGGATTGCTCGCAGCTCTGTGCAGAGGGACTCCTCCGCCCGGACGTTCGTTTCAATCCGCGGAAGGTCCATCGCGACGATCGATTCCTGGACATCGCGTAGCTCCGCGCAAAGAGCGCACAACGTGGACAATCTCTGTTGCTGCACGTGCCGGTATCGCTCCAGCAGGTGATCGCGATTAGCTACCGTCCGCTTCGAAGTCATTGTTAAACCGCCTACTCGATCGCCAGCGTTGTACGTCCAAAGAATTCGGTGAAAATCGACTCCGCAATCTTGGATGGCTGCAGTTCGTAGGTGCCGGCGGAAATCGCTCCCCGCAGCGAGTCCACGCGCTCCTGGCGGATTTCAGTCATGCGCTGCATCCGTGTCTGCAACAACTCCAAGGTTGAGTTGTTGGACAGTCGCGTCTCGTCCGCGTGAGATTCGGTGCGGGTCGATTGGGCGGGGCCGCTGCTTCCCTTAGTTCCGCGGTTTGCGTCCACCGCAGTGGTTGTGGGTAGATGTAAGTCGATTCGCATTGCTGCAACTCCAGTCGGTTCCGCTCTCTGTTGGCCCTGCAACTAGAGAATCGGCATCGGATTAGAAATCTTTAATAAAGAAGTTCACTTGTTCTCAACTGCGTGGCGCTTCAATATCTTGATCGGCAGCCACTGCTCGTGACTTTATCGTGGGACTGGTTACCGCTGAGGTACGTCCCTGCTCGAAATCGCGCAGGATAACCTGCGCAATCCCAATCCCTCCGGCGTCAACGATGCCGGAGGCGAGCGTCTGAACTCCCAGTGAGCGCAGGTTTTCGTGCGCCGGATCGGCGTCGCCGCCCGGGATGGTCGAAAGTGTCTCCTGCATCTTTTCGAGCCAACTCGCTAGCAAGATCGATTCGAAATCGCGAGCAGCCTGCTGCAGCTTTGCCCCGGCAGTCGTGGTGGTTCGCCGGAGTTGTTCGGCGGCGCTAACTGATTGTGCTCTCATGGCGAAACCGGCGGCTTCACCTATGGGAATGCTCACAGAACCTCCAGTTCCGCCTGGAGCGCACCGGCGGCTTTGATTGCCTGCAGAATCGCCACAACATCCCTTGCTGTTGCGCCGATGGATTGCAACCCATTCACCAACTGCTCTACGCTTGCGCCTTCCGTTAGCTCGACCCGTCGCGCTGGTGACTCCTGCGCGCGGGTTGTCTGCTGCGGTACGACTCTGGTGTCGCCGGTTCCAAATGCCTGGGGTTGCGACACATTGAATTCGGTAGCAATCTCGATGGAGAGATTGCCATGCAGTATGGACACGGCTCCGAGTCTTACATCACGGCCAATAACCACCGTGCCCGTGCGTTCGTTGATGACCACCTTGGCGCGTTGATGTATGGAGATTGCCACCTGCTCGATTCTGGCCAGCATAGCGGGGATGGAATCCTTTACACCTTCGATGGCGGTTATCTCAACACGCCGGGCGTCTACGGCCGATGCTGCCGGGCGTCCGAGTTCTCGATTGATAGCCTCGGCCATATCATGCGCTACGCCAAAGTCCGGATCCCTCAACAGCAGGGAGATCGATGAACGGTCTCGCAGATTGAGAACCGACTCGCGCTCTACCATGCCGCCAGAGGGAATGCGCGCGACGGTTGGGTGATTTACCTGGCGCGAATTTCCCTGGCCACCCGCCGAGTATCCGCCGAGCGTGAGTGCGCCTTGGGCGGCGGCGTAAACCTGCCCATCAGCTGCATGCAGCGGCGTCAGGAGCAGCAATCCGCCTTCAAGCGATTTCGCGTCGCCAATCGATGACACAGTGATATCGATCTGTGTGCCAGGACGCGCAAAAGCGGGCAGACTGGCCGTCACGAAAACGGCGGCCACGTTGTTGACACGCACCGAACTAGCGGGAATCTGCATACCCATTCGCTGAAGCACATTCGCCAGCGTCTGAATCGTAAAAACGGTTTGCCTGCGGTCGCCTGTGCCATTCAATCCGATGACGAGGCCGTAGCCTACGAGCGGGTTTTCGCGCACACCCTCGACGGAGGCGATGTCCCGCACACGCGCCTGGCGAGACGGACTCTCCACGGCCGGTGCGGCAAGACACAGAGCCAACGCGCAAGTTGCAATGCCCAACGCCCTCTGTCGCATCAGAACCCCAGAACTCTCAGCAGAATGCGGACAATCCAGTTCGGTGGACGCGTGCTTTCAGTAATCACGCCTTTTCCCTTCAATTCAATTTCGAGATTGCTCATCGCGGTAGAAACAATGGCATTATTTGCGCTGATGTCTCCGGCACGAACCACTCCGCGAACAATCACCGTCTGGCGCTCGTTGTTCATGGCCACCTGGCGTTCGGCCTGCACCACAAGCGATCCGTTCGGCAACACCGATACAACCTGTCCGGCGAGGCTCGTGCGCAGGCGGGAATTCGAAGCCGTTTTTCCTTCGCCTTGTAGTTTGCTCTGCGAATGTGGCGAGAAGAGAGACTCCAAGCTGCTGGTGTTTACCTTGCCCGCGAGTGCCGTCACGCCGGAGTTTGCTTCAAACCCGCGCTGCGAAGTGACGCTAGCGCTGGCCTCTGCCAGCGTCTGTTCGACGATGTGCACGGTGATGATGTCGTGCAAACGATGTGCTTTGTAATCGGCCGCCAAATCGGTGAGTGCCGCGCCATCGAGCCAAAGGCTGCCAGCAGTTCGCTCCTGTGGCTTGGCGGAATCTTGAGGCAGGCTAGCGAGGTAATCCTGCAAGGTGCGCGCGTTCTTCTGCCGCTTGTCGCCGGCGCAGAGTGGCACTGCCAGTGCAAGCACCAGTAGCGGCGAGATGATAACGTGCATCACTCGAGGATTGGTCATGGCAGTACTCCGCGCAAAAGGCCCTCAGAAACCACCTCCGCTTTGAAGACATGCTTTCGCGACACGTCCCGTACTCGAATCACATCAGCAAGCCTGCCTGACTGCAGGCAGATGACTTCGGTTGAAATCTTCAGCCCTGCTGAGTCAATCCGCAGCATGGCCTTGTCGCCTGCTTTCACCAGTGGTTTCATCGCCGCACGCTGCCGGGCTGGCGCATCGGTTGGTTGAAAGTTGCTTATCAGGCTCTCGTCATGGACGAGTGCATAGAACGGAAGGCAAGCGTTGCGAGGCTCACACGCGAGCCGCACTCGCAAGGCCTCACTGCTGCGGTCTTTGGCAACATCTGTGACAATGAATGCAACATCGCCGCGCCGTGGGGCGCCGAGCACTTCGATTGAGTCGCTGCGAAGGCTCTTCCCGCAGGCGTGTTGTTGCAAAGCACCATGTATTGCAGTGATGACGCGCGTCGATGTCGGCGAGCTGATCTGTGCGGCCATATCCGGAGCCGCCGCCAGGAACGTGAGCGTGCAAGCGAGCGTAAGAGAGTGAAGCATCGGGTTACCGACCAAGCGAATTGAGCTGCTGGAACATTTCATCGGCGGCGCGCACGACTCGCGAATTCGCTTCGTAGGAGCGTTGTGCCAGGATCATGGCGATGAACTCTTCGACGACGTTGACGTTTGACTGCTCCAGCACGAATTGCTCGATGCTTCCTAACCCTTCGGAACCGCCGGGCGTGCCTATAATCGCGTCGCCCGATGCGCTCGTCGGCATAAAGAGATTTTTACCAACGCTATTCAAGCCGCCGGGATTTGTGAACATCGCCAGTTGAATATTGCCAACCTGCTGCGCTGCGCTCTGGCCCGGCTGCGTTACCGTCACCGTGCCATCCGCGCCGATGGTTACAGACAAGGCGTCCGGCGGAATTGTGATTGCCGGGTCGAGCGGATCACCGTCGGCCGTCACGATGTTTCCTTGCGCGTCCGGATGAAATGTCCCCGAGCGTGTATAGCCCACTTCGCCATTTGTTAAGCGAACCTGAAAAAATCCTTGGCCCTTGATCGTGAGGTCGAACGGGTTATTCGTCGTGTTGAAATCGCCTTGAGTTTGGATCATCTCGGAAGCGATGGCCCTGGTTCCGAGACCGATCTGCAGTCCGGCCGCGACGGTTGTTTGCTGAGTTGCGGCCGATCCGGGCATCACCATGTTCTGGTACATCAAATCCTGGAACTGTAGCCGGCGGCGGCGGAATCCGGCAGTGCTGGCGTTCGAGAGATTGTTGGCAATGTTGTCGAGATTGAGCTGCTGCGCCACCATTCCGCTGGCCGCTGTATAAAGTGCGCGAAACATGAGATCTCCTCACGCGCTAAACGCGTGGTAGCTCCTCGGCTGCAATCCGGTTGAACTCTGAGTGAAACGTGGAGAGCGCGCGCTGCAACATTTCGGCGTGGCGTTGCAATGCGATTAGGCCGACGGCGCTAGCCACCGGATTCACATTCGAGCCTTCGACCATTCCCTGTCTCACGCGCGAGGCAGATGGAGCCACTACCGAGTTCGACGGTGCCGAGTAGTACGAGTCGCCAACGCTCTCAAGCTGCGTGCCCGGTACAAACTCGACAATCTTCAACTTGCCCGCCAGTGCGCCGCTGACGGATATCGTTCCTTCGCCGCTGATGTCGGCCGTTCCGTCCAGCATCCGTATAGCTGCGCCGTTCTCGCCGAGAACGCGATCTCCACCGTTCGTGACCAGGTAACCGTCGCGTGTTTGCTGAAAGCTTCCGTCCCGCGTGTAGCGTGTACCCCCTGCCGTTTGCACGGCAAAGAAACCGCGACCCTCGATGGCGAGATCAAGCACGTTTCCGGTGCGTTCCAAATTTCCTTGCGACAAATCCACGCGCGCGCTGCCTAGCACGCCGTAGTCGTTCACCGCGCGGTTGATGTCGGTCAGCCGCGTGCCCGTGCTTTGCGCGAGCAGCGAATGGAAGGTTTCGTGTTTAGCGCGGAAGCCGCTTGTATTCGCATTCGCGAGGTTGTTGGCCGCAATCTCAAGTGCTTCGGTTCGGGCGATCAGGCCCGTACATGCCGCGTAATAGCCGCTGTCCATAGACTCGAATCCTTCACGGTCTTAAGAGCACGTCAGTGCCCAATCGCAACTGCCACGGGGTTTGCAAGTGATTGAAGATTGGTGCGGAGCGGCGCGCAAAAGTTAAAAAGCGTTAATGAAGGAGGCGCCCATGCAGGCGGCACGTTGATGCAAGCTTGCACAGGCGTCCTTATGGTTTGTATAGCTGTGCAATTCCAATGCAATTGTGATAGCGGAGTCCCCGAAGTCGAGTGCCACTTGGTTGCTGCCGTCGAGGAGTGAGTGCAGTTGGCAGTCATCCCCGGCGATCGCGGTTGGAAGAAGAACATTCGCGCCGAAACAACAGGTCCGTTGAGTGCTTCGTGTTTGCCAGTCTTAACCAGATATAAGTTCCGCACTCGACGAAGCGCAAGCTTGCTGCGCCGACCTGGTGCGCGTAGCTGATGACGATGCGAGTCATCTCCTCGGCTGAGTCGAGTCCGTCCATCACAATCTCGTGCTGGTTGCACGCTTCTCGCGCCCGCTGCAATGCACCGTTCAGTTCAGAGTCGGCGAGCACGCAGGGTTCGGTGTGGCAGTCCAACATCTGCTCAATCGCGTACAGTGCTGTGTAGTCCACCTTCACGTTGAAGCCTACGTACAACTCACGTGCAGAAGATACCCAGTGCACGGGAACCATGCCGTAGGTCTCCAGCAGGTGGAAGGGAACGGAACGCGCGCACTCGGCATCTGCCGAAGCGGCGGGAAATACTGGGCATCCCCACTGCAATCCAACGGCGGTTGCTACCTGCTCCTGCGTCAAATTTGCAACCTTGCACAGCCACTCCCCGATTCGGCCTCCGTGCTGTTGCTGAAGTTCGAGTGCTGTCTTGAGTTGCTCGTGCTGGATCACGCCGCGCGACATCAGCAGCAGACCAAGAGGCATGCGGTGACGAACTTTCGTCATTGCAGTGGCAGGTGAAAGCAGCAGCCTCTGGAAGGTCTTCTCAAGAGTCTGCGTTACACACGCCTCCGAGCAGTACCATGAGCCTTGTACGTTCAACCCTTCTGCTCGCCGGGTGAGCCCATTCCATATCGGATGATCACTCGCGCATCCATCGTTTCCGCACCGCGGGACGAACGAACTCAGGTCCAGCTTCAACTGAGGTAACCATTGACGCATTGTCATCGCTTCCAACATATCCAGAACTCCTATTGCATCGTTTCGATTCGCTGCGCGGCTGAGGCGACTTCCGTGATTCGCAACCCGTAGTTGCCGTCCACAATGACGACTTCGCCGCGCGCGACGACTCTGTTGTCCAGCAGCAGATCGACGGTTTCGTGAACCTGCCGGTCCAGTTCGATTACCGCTCCGGAGCTGAGATCGAGGATTTCGCGAAGCAACATGCGACGCTCGCCGAAACGAAGCGTCATCCCGAGTTCCACGTCCATGAGCAGGTCGAGATTACCGTCGCGCGCAAGTTGTCGCAGGGTGGCGGTGTTCATTGCTGGCGTTGGAGCCGGATTTAGAGATTCAGCCAGCTCCGCGCTCAGTAGCAGATGGATCAGCAACTTTTCGGCGCCGCATTCCACCGCGATCGTTACCGTCGAGACCGGGTGCCAGGCAATAGCGAGCAGGTTCCCGCCGCTGAATTCCACCTCGCCAGCGCGAGGCTTGATTACCGACGCAACCAGCCCTGAAACCTGTCGAAGTAGCTCAATGAATGCGTCGCGATCATCGCCGCCCAGAACAACTTCGCCGCTATACGCGGCACCAGTAAACTGGCGCGCCATTTGGACCGCATCGGCGGTTGCGAGTCGAATCGCCATTTCACCGCGCAGGCTTTTCGACACCGAGAAGCAGAGGTGAACCGCGTCGCTGGCGTTCGCGCCATCGTCGGTCATAGCGGCATTCCAGGTTTTACCGGAGGCTTGGGAGAGAGCCAGCGCCATCTGCTCGCACCAGGCTTGGACAAAGTCGTTGAGCTCCAATCGATTCTCGGACGGCATCAAACTTCCTTCCTGTGCTCAGCAGCGCTATGAATTCGTTCGCGAATCTGCGCAGCGCGCCACAGTCCGTTGCGTACGACGTTCGCAGTGAACGTGTTGCAGCCGCTTACGATCAGCAGCGCAGGCTCATCGGCGCGCTGTTTCAGAGGAAGCACCTGCCCCGGCCTCAACGAAAGCACATCACGGAGTTTCACGGGGATCTGCGCCATTCCGAGTTGTACAGGGAACGGGCAGCCAAGCATGGTTCGACGTAGCTGCTGAGCTGCTTCGGCGGTTCCCTTCGGTTTCTGGTATGCCCAGTCGCGCGACAACTTGCGCAATGCAGTCGAAACTACGGCGGGGAAGACAAGATTCAAGCTGCCGCGCGCCTGCGGCATCTTGATCTCAAAGCTGAGCGAAAGGGTCATCTCGTCCGGCGGCATGAGGCGCTGCATCTGCGTAGCTTGCTGTCGCTGATCGAAGACGAAGTCCAGACCCAGCGGCTGCCACGCCGTTTGCAACTCGCGACAAATGATCTTCACGACACCTTCCATGATCTGTTCTTCGATCTCAGTCACCTCGCGCAGCACCGCTTCGGGCTTTCCCTGGCCCCCGAGCAGAAGGTCGATGATGGGGAAGGCGAGCGAGAGGTCGAGTTGCAAAGCTGCCGTGGCATTGAGAGAAGGCAATCGGTACGACGCCAGGTACGCAATCTCCGCAACGCACGACAGGAATTCGCGATATGTCAGTTGTTCTACTGAAACTAGAGTGACCTCGAACACAACGCGTAAATACGCGCCCAGCGAATGCGTGAGGTTCCGTGCAAAAATCTCGTGCAACATGCTGATTGCCCGCAACTGGTCTTTGCCGACCTGTCCTGCTTGACGAAAGTTGCAAGCTACCACGTCCGCCGGGTGTACCACTGGTGTTCTAGCATCGCCACGGGCGGCACGGAACATCGCGTCGATTTCTTCCTGGTTCAGGATCTTTTCCATGAGCCCCCCATGATCGACTGCATTCCCTTGGTCAGGGCCGCAGGAGTGGTACGCGTTCCGGGCATTTCCTGTAGGCGCGAGCGCAGGCGAATCATCGCAAGTGAGTGGATTTGTGACACACGAGATTCACCCACGCCAAGGACCGCCCCAACTTCCTTCATCGTGAGTTCTTCGTAGTAGTAGAGCGAGAGCACCTGTTGCTCTTTCTCCGACATCTCGCTAATCGACGTCGCGAGCAGCGCCTTCATCTCTGAGCGCAGGCAGAGAAAGTACGGACTCTCCTCTGGATTACCCGGCAGATATTCGCAGAGATCCTCTTCGTGGCCATCTTGCGACGACTCGATCTGCAGGCTGCCGAGGTCCAATCCTCCCAACTCGGTTAACATGTGCTGGAATTCATCGAGGTCCATGCCGAGTTCCGCCGCCAATTCCATCTCGCTTGCGGAGCGCCCGAGTTCCGTTCCGAGCTTGCTATTGGCCTGTTCCAGCCTGCGCGCCTTGCGGCGCAAATCGCGAGGGCTCCAGTCCAACTCACGAAGGCTGTCTAGAATCGCGCCTCGTATGCGGAATTTGGCATAAGACTTGAATTGCACGTTTTTGCGATGGTCGTACTTCTGCAGCGCATCCATAAGCCCCAGCACACCGGCATGGACCAGGTCTTCCAGCAGAACGTGCTGCGGCAGTCGGTCATGGATTCGCCGAGCGATGTAGCGTACCTGCGGCAACTGCTCCATCAGCAGACGGTCGCGCTCCTCTCTGTCGAGCACTTCTTCGTATGCAACGTGGACTGAGTTCATACTTCGGCTATCCCTTCGCAGAAAGCTTGTTGCGGTTAACGCACCATCCCGATCGATTGAACCTGTATAGCCGGAGGAATCTCGCCTGGCGACAGCACGACGACTTTCGGCAAGAACGGTTCCAGCAGTCGCCGCAGGTGAAAGCGCGCGGGAGTGCTGCACAGCAATACTGGCGTTGCAACTGTGACCTGCTCGCCAACCAGAGCCTTCAACGAGTCCAGCACGCGGCGTACGATGGATGGCTGCAATGCAGTCGCAGGAACTGTTGTCGCTTGCAGGTTGAAGGCGCGACTCAGTTCTTCCTCGATGAGTGCATCTAATGTCACGACCCTGAGCCCGCCGTCCTCTGAAAGAAGTGGGCGCACCAGGGCTCGCCCCAAGGCCTGTCGCGCCGTTTCAACCAGCACCACCGGATGCTTGCTGACAGAGGCGGTATCAATCATCGATTCCAAAATCGTCGCGAGATCGCGAACGGAGACCTGCTCGCGGAGCAATTGTTGAAGTACCTTTTGTACTTCTCCAAGGGTCATGAGCTTCGGCACTAATTCGTCAAGTAGCTTGGGATGGCTTTCGCCCATCCGATCAAGCAGCCGCTTCGTCTCGTGCCTCGTCAGCAGTTCGTGCGCGTGTTGCTTGATGACCTCGGCGAGATGCGTCGCCATTACGGAAGTCTGGTCGACGACGGCGTAGCCTGCGGCCAATGCCTGGTCGTGCAGTGCAGGCGCAATCCACTTCGCGGCCACACCGAAGGCAGGCTCCCGCGTTTCAAAGCCCTGCAGGTTCGGAGGAGTCACGTCGGAACTTATCGCCAGCAAGCACTCTTCGCGCATCTCCCAGCGAGCCACTTCGACCCCTCGGAGGTAGATCACGTACTCACGCGCCTTCAATCGAAGGTTGTCGGTAATGTGTACGGCGGGAACAATGAACCCCAGTTGTGTGGCGAGGTGCCGGCGCAGCGCACGTACGCGCTGGAGCAACTGTCCTCCCTGCTTTTGATCCACAAGTGGAACCAGACCGTAACCAACTTCGAGACTCAGTTCGTCCAGCGTGATGACCGATTCAAAAGCTTCCTGCGATTGCGCGGCCGGGTCTCCCGGCTTGCCCGGTTTGCCGGGATCCGTCGTTGCCCCTTCGGAATACGTGTCAACCTTCTTGCTTGCGCGCCGTGCGCCGTAGGCGAGCAACGCGGCCATAGAAAGAAATGAAATCTTCGGCAGCCCGGGTACGAGAGCCAACGCGACCATCGCCACGGCCGCGATCCACAAAGGTCCGCTCTTTCCGAACAGTTGTTGACCAATGTCTGAGCCGAGGCTGTTGCGCGACGACGCGCGTGTAACTACGATTCCGCCGCCGACGGAGACCAATAGCGACGGGATCATGGTTACAAGCCCATCTCCCACCGTCAGCACGGTGTAGGTCTTCAGCGCCTCGCGGAACGGGATGTCCAACTGGAAGACGCCGATGAGGAATCCGGCGATGATGTTGATCGCGGTGATGAGGATAGTGGCCAGCGAGTCGCGCTGATTGAATCGCGCGGCACCGTCCATCGCGCCATAGAACTCGGCTTCGTGCGCAATGTCAGCGCGCCTTACACGCGCCTGCACTTCGTCGATTAACCCGGCATTCAGGTCTGCATCAATCGCCATCTGTTTGCCGGGCAGCGCATCGAGCGTGAAGCGCGCCGTCACTTCGGCAGTACGCACTGCGCCGTGGCTCACTACCATGTATTGGATCGCAATCAACGCCAGGAAGAGAACGAATCCGACGACGTAATTGCCGCCGACAACGAATTGGCCGAAAGCCTCAATCACGTCTCCCGCAGCGCTCGCGCCCTCATTGCCGTGTAGAAGGATTCGCCGGCTGCTGGCCAAGTTCAGAGACAGCCTGAAGAGCGTCAGTAGCAACAGCAGACTCGGAAACACCGAAAACTGCACGGGACGCAGGATGTGCACCGCTGCGAGCAATACCAGGACCGATGCCGTGATGCTGACTGCCAACAAAAGATCGAGCACAACGGCAGGCAATGGCACCAGCATGACGAAGACGATGCTGACCGCCGCTGCCGGAAGAACCCAATCGGCAGCTGAGTTTCGCAGCGCCGCAAGCGTGCTGGGGTTAGCTGCCATCAGCGTCGCCCCCGGGCGCGAGCGGCCGCCTCTGCGCGGTAGACGAACGCTAGAATCTCAGCGACTGCGGCGTAGAGTTTCGCGGGGATTGCCTGACCGACCTGCGTGGCGCGATAGAGCGCATGGGCAAGTGGAGGGTTCTCCACAATCGGTACGTTGTGCCAGCGCGCCGTCTGCTTGATCTGCTCTGCAAGCAGGTTACGGCCCTTGGCGATGACAGTCGGCGCCGCCATGTCTGGCTGATACTCGAGCGCGATGGCGAAGTGCGTCGGGTTCACCACCACGACGGTCGCGCGCTCCACGTCCTGCAACATGCGACGACGCTGCACCTGTCGCTGCAATCTCCGTATGCGTCCTTTGACCGCAGGATTCCCTTCGCTCTGCTTCATCTCTTCGCGAACTTCCTCGCGACTCATCTTCAATTCACCTTCCAACTTCTGTCGCACCAGCAGGTAGTCCGCACCCGCCCAGGCCAGCAGGGCCAGCCCGCACTTCCACCCGATTTCAAAGGCGCATTCGAGAACAATGGGCAGCACGGCCGTGGCTCGGAGGTTTGCACTCATCACAAGCCGAACCCACTCGCGCTCCAATACCTGCAACGAAAGGTAGAGAACTGCACCGGCGGGCAGCAGCGATTTCAAAACGCCGCTTACTGCCTGGGTCGAGAACAGTTGCCCAAGTTTGCTCGCCGGACTCAGACGTTCAGGCTTGAAAGCGAGCGCAGCCGGTGCCCAGACTAAGCCGCCTTGCGCCAGCGAAGACGCGACTGCCAAAGTCCACGCAGCGGCAACGGCCGGCAATACCCATCGCCCAACGGCAACGACGCTCCAGAGCAGAAGAGGACTCTCAATTCGCAAGTCGCCCTCGGCCGCACGCAGGCTGGCCGTGAAGAAATCGCGCCACAGCATCAGCATGGAAGGGCCTTGCCACGCCAGCACCATGAGCGCGCCAAACACCGAGAGCGCTCCCGGCAGCTCGCGGCTTCGCGCAATCTGGCCTTGCTCACGTGCCTTGTCTCTTCGCCGTGGTGTCGGTTGCTCGGTCTTGTTATCGGAGCCCACCAGTTCGCCTCAATGCGCAAGTTGCAGCAGTCGTTCGCCCGTTTCCACAGCCGAGCTGAAGTAGCGCTCCATCAGTCCAGGCCACAGGCTGATGGCGGAAATCAACATCACAAGTCCAAGCACGTTCTTCACGGAAAGACCGATGAATAGCACCGGCAATTGCGGCGATGCTTTGCCGAGAAATGCCAGCGCAACATCCGCCAACATCGTCGCCGCCAGTGCTGGTGCGGCAATCTGCACACCTGCGAGCCAAATGCCGCCGGCAGCACGTAGCGCAGCGTCGGCTACCGCGCCGTTCGTCATCACGTTGCCCGCCGGCATGTATCCGAAACTGCGTGCCACGCCGCGCAACATCCAGTGGTGAACGTCGAGCCGAAGAAAGATGAGCATTGCGATCGTCTGGTGGAAGAGCGCCAGCACAGGCGTATCCACCTGTGTCTGCGGATCCATGATGTTGACCAGCGAGTAGCCCATCTGTAGACCCAATACCTGTCCCGACAATTGAACTGCGTCGAAAATCAAGGCCACCGACAAACCCATCAGCAAGCCAATGACGAATTCACTGCCAATCAGCTTCGTTGCATCTAGTGCCGTGAGCGACCCAACATTCGCCATCTGCGCGGGCCACAGCAAGGCGGTGATCGCAACCGCAAGGCTGGCCTTGACGCGCGCCGGAACCGTCATGCTGCCCAGAAAAGGCGCGAACAGCAGCAAGCCGGAGACGCGAACGCCAACGAACACCAAGCCTGCGATTGCCTTGTCGATATCCAGCATCATGACCTCAGCCCAGGTAGCGATGAAAATCGCCGAATACGTCTGTGGTGAACATCGCGAGTCGCCGCAGCATCCACGGGAGCAATAAAAAAATTGCGAGCGCAGCCGCCAGCAGTCGTGGCACGGTCGCAACCGTCGTCTCCTGCACGGAAGTCAATACCTGCACAATGTTGATCAGCAGGCTGACGATGGTCGCAATCGCCAGGACCGGAGCGCAGATCAGCAACGCCGCCTTCAAGGTTGTCCTTCCGAGCTCGACCACTGTTTCCATGGGCATCAGGTGAAGCTCCGCATGACAGAACCCACCAGCAGGTTCCAGCCGTCCACCATTACGAACAGCAGCAGCTTTAGAGGCGTAGAAATCACGACGGGAGGAAGTTGCAGCATTCCTATCGAAGTCGTGATGGAAGCCACCACAAGATCGACGACGAGGAATGGGAGAAAGAGCACGGCGCCGATCTGGAAACCGGCCTTGAGTTCAGAGAGGATGTAAGCGGGCATCACGATTCGCAACGACAGGTCGTCCGGCGTACGTGGGCGAGGCTCATGCGCCAACTCTACGAAGAGCGCCGCATCCTTCTCGCGCACGTACTTCAACATGAAGTGCTTCAACGGCGCGGAGCCTAACTCCGCCGCCTGGAACGCCGTTACACGACCTTGCTGAAAAGGAGTGAGCGCCTGCTGTTGGATGGCCACGGCGACAGGTTGCATAAGGAAGTACGTCAACACCAGTGATAGGCCGATCAGCGTCTGGTTACTCGGAGTCGTCTGGGTTCCAAGCGCCTGCCGCAAGAAATGGAAGATGACAAGCAGCCGGATGAACGGCGTCATGCACAGCAACAAGGCGGGGAGAAGCGTCAGAACCGTGAGCAGCACGACAATGCCCCACGGCATCGAGCCGCTTGTGCCGAGGCCGCTCCATTGCAATCCGGTCGCGGGCGCCGGCAGGGCACTCGGAACCGGTCCGGCCAGAGTGACGGGCGCGCTCAAGAGCAGCACCGCCACGGTGACGCATGTGAAAAGCCGCTTCATCTTGCAACGCGCTCCGGCGTATCCGGTTTCTGCGTCTGCAAGGTCGCGAACTGGACAGGCATTTTCGGAACGACACACGCATCGAGAGCGGAGACGAACGCCTGGCTTGCGCCGAGTCGCGCAATGAGCGTTACAGAGCCCGCAGCGCCTCCGAGAAGAAATCGTTCATTCTCAAACTGAACGACGGCGACAAAACGTTTGTCGCCGAGCGACGCCGTCTCACAGACGCGCAGCTTCCGCGCTGGTCTTGCGGCCTGCGCCTGCCGCATCCGCTCAGATAGCCAGAACAGCAGCTTGTTCAGCTTTTGCCGCCATGAGGCACGTGCGAGTGTGCGCGCGCGTGGCAACGTAGTGATCGCTTTACGTTTCTTCCTTGTGTTCTTGCGAGTTCGTGAACTCATGCCAACTCCGTCAGTCGCAGCGCAAGACGCTCGCCCACCACTTCGAACTCCGTCCAACCGATTAACTGTCCATTTGCGCGAAGCGGAATGTCCGTGCCCTGGCTCCACTTGGTGTCGATCACAGTGTCTTTTTCGAGCCTGAGCAGACTCCGCACCGTGAACGCCGGCACCCGCAGCTCCAACGTGAGCTGGCAGGGAAGCGACAACATGGTCCCCCAGTCTTCGTCGACAATTCGTACTTGCTCCTTAGTCAATTCGAGTGCTTGCGTCTGCACTGTCGATTACCTCTGCATCATGAATTCGGTGAAGTACACTTCGCGGACACGAAGTTCGGGCGCACGCGCGTTCAGCGCTTGCTGAAGTGTTTCCTTTAGCTTTTTTTTGCCTTCGGCGGTCAACAGTTCGTCCGCCTTTGCGACACTCAGGACGCCCAATGTTGTATCGCGGATCATGGCGGTCGGCAGTTGCGACTCTTTGCCTTCGCCCGATTTACCAGGCGCGCTCTCCAGTCCCAGATCAATTCCTACTCGCAGATACCCGCCCTGTTCGGATTCGCCTACGTTCACGACGAATGTCTCCAGGTGCAGCACGGCGCCAACCGGCGGTTCAGCGACGACAGTCCTTTTGTGCGCCTGACGACGGCTCACGACGAGCAGCATAGCCGCGAGTACTGCGGCAGTAATCAGCAGCGCGACAAAGGCCCAACCCAAGCCGCGCGATTTCTTCGCGGGCACTGTTTCTAGAATTTCAGTTGTGTTGTCCGACATTGCGAGGATAGTTGTGCAATTGAGTTGCCGGGAGTGACGCGGAGAACGTGACGCGGCGAGAATCGTGAAGTCGCCGACTCGCTTGCACTTAGCCGTTCGGACGGGAAGGGCGACTAAAGATTTGCACAATCCTGCCGAAACGCGCAGTTCAGGATTGGAATGGTCTCATTAGAAGACTCTGAGGAAGGGCATTGCGAAGCCTGCCCTTCCTCATTCGGTCATCGCTAACGTTTGAGGTTGATGGTCTCCTGCGTGATTTCGTCGAAGGTGGTGATTGCGCGCGCATTTGCCTGGAAGCCACGCTGCGCCATGATCAACTGCGCGAACTCGCGTGCGATATCAACGTTGGACAGCTCCAGCGCACCGCCTGCCAATGTCCCGCGTCCGCCGGTTCCAGGTTCTCCAATGGCTGCCTGTCCCGAGGCAAGCGTCGAGGCGAAGTTGTTGTGCCCCTGGCGCGTGAGCCCCTGCACATTGGGAAATGTCGCGAGCGCCAACTGGCCAAGCATCTTTGTGCCGTTCGTGAAGGCGCCGAGCACCACGCCATCCGCGCCGATTGCGAAATCGAGCATGGAGCCTGCACCGAAGCCGTCTTGGTAGGTCGAGGCCGTGTCACTGGGTGCGGCCACTTGCGTCAGCAGGCCCACCTTGTTGTCGAACACCTTCCAGGAAGTGTTCAGATCGTTGGCGCCATTCGCGAAGCCACTGATGTTCAGTGCGACATCGTCGTAGATTGGCAAGCCACTGATATCTATGCTTGGAACGAGTTTGCCAAAGCCGTCAAAACTCACGGAACCACTCACGACGGCCTTCGGCACCTTGGGATCGATCGGTATCGGGTTGCCGCTCGCATCCAGCGCAGGCTTCATCTCCAGGCTAGGGACCGAGGCTTCGTAGCTCCACGCGGAATTGCCTAGCGCGTCCGCACCCGTTTTGGTGAACTTGAACGTGACTACGTGGCTTGCGCCAAGGGAGTCGTACACGGTAAGTGGTGTGCTGAACGTCGTGCCTGCGAGGGCGTTCGCGTCCAGGTTTGTCTTCATTTGTAACGTGGATGTTGCTTGCGGAGGATTGATCTGCCCTTTGCCGAGTTGGATGGGTCCGAGTCCCTGCCCAGTGCTGATTTGGCCGTTGATAGACGGATACCCGAGCACTTGCGCGCCGTCCTCTGTGACGAGAAAGCCCTCCGGACTTTCGGAAAAGTTGCCGGCGCGCGTGTATTGCAACATCCCATCTTTTTCGACGACGAAGAACCCGTCACCGGTGATGGCGACATCGGTCGAAATGCCGCTCGTCTCAACGTTGCCTCCGGTGAACACCGTGGAAAGTGAGCCCACTGCGGCTCCCGCGCCGATCTGGATGGGGTCGCCGGCGCCATTTGAGCCGATCCTCTGGTAAAAGAGGTCGCGAAAGGTGGCGCGCGTCTGCTTGTAGCCAACTGTATTCAGGTTGGCGAGGTTGTTTGCGATTGCAGACAGAGCGGTAGAACTTGCGGTTAGACCAGAAAGCGGAATCGAGAAAACCGGCATTACTTTCCTCCTGCAATCGCAGGCGCTGTTGCGCCCCTCGTGGACTCGATGTTTTGAGGTTCAAGCAGTTCGCGAATCGCTACGATCTGCCCTAATGTATTGAACTGCACCAGTTGGCCGACGAATTCCGTTGGGTTCATCGGTGAAATGGGGTCCTGCGCTTTTAACTGCGTCGTAAGCAGTTTCAGGAACATGTCTCCCATTTCTCCGCCCAGCGTCGCACTGGAGTCGCTTTTTTGTTCGGCCGGTTGCGACTGTGTTGCGCCATAAATCTGCATCTCTGTCCCCCTTATGCGGTTACATTCAATCCTGTGCCATAGTCGGAATCGCCGGTCATCAAGCGACTCGAGTCGCGCGGTGCCGCCGGATCTTCTGAGGCTATGCCTGGAACCGGCGATGTCGCTTGCGGGTGCTGCCTGGCATTGCCATGCTGCGAGCCAGCGTGGTGACCAGTTCCTGCGTCGTACACCACCACGGTTGAATCCAGGCGATGGCTCGTGAGTGCCTCCTTCAGGGCGGGCAACTGGGCCGTGAGGGCACTGCCAAGCTCGCCTGCTTCAATCCCAATCGTTGCTCCCACGTGGCTGTCGCGTATCACCGTCCGGATATCGATGCGACCGTACTCAGTTGTCAGCCCAATGCGCATTTCCGAGTGATTAAGGCGATCGAGCAATCGCACGGCGTGCACGAGTTCCTGTGCCGCTGCCGCCTGTGCAGAACGTGCCTCGTGCCTGCTCGCCGCTAAGTCAGCTGACGCGCTCGTGATTTCGGTGATCTCTGCTTTCGGCTGGTTAGTCGTTGTGCCAGTCTCGACCATAGTGTGCAGTGGCAGCAGTTCTGCGTGCTCGACTGCGCTGCCCGCAGATGTTGTGCTCCGCTCTCCGACACTTGTTGACACAACTGTTGCGATTTCGGCAATTGTGTTGGCGGGTTGCATCTGTGAATGCGACGGTTGCATTTGTGCGTCGCGTCTTTCTGAGCGCACTTTTCTTGAGTTGTCGTGGTTCTCTCCAGCGGTCGCCTCTGCTGACACCGAAGGCACGGTGGATGTCGAATCTTTCGCCAACGAATCGTTGTTCGCCGGATTGTTGTTCAAGGCATCGTTTGCTTGCGTCGCTACGCTGCATAACGGGGGTGGCTGATCTGGGCTCTTCGGCAATGCCACGACTGCCCTTGCTCTCTCCGATGACGACGCCTGCGCTACAGCTGATTGCGTGACGATAGGATTGGGCGTTCGCGCCTTCGGGTCGCCCGGCAACTGTGCCGCGACCTGTGGGGCAAGTATTTCGAGATCTGTCGTATGCTCAAGCTGTGACGACTCGCCGTGCGCAAGTGCCTGTTCTGCTGCTACGGTCGCTGCGGCGACAATGTTTACGTCGGCCTCGAAGGAAACATCTCGATCATTCGCACGGTGTATCTGCGAATTGTTCGACTGCTTTTCGTTCGCGCCGATGAGCCCCTCGTCTGTCTCCAGACACTCATCTACCGTGCTGAATTCGAGCCGAGCGGCGGTGTCGAGGGATAAGGTCGCTCCGGCGGAAAAGGATGCCGGCGAATCGTGTGCCGCTGACGAACCCGTTGGCAGAGATGCTTCCGTTGCCAAGGCGTTGGCCTCACAGGACTGTGTCATGCACTCCGCGCTTAACGTTTGTACGGGCACTGCCGGGAGCGGTTGGGCCAAGATGACATCCAAAGTCGCAAGAGTATCGATGTCCTCGCCGTCTTCGGCAGAGGCAACGTGGAGCCGCACATCCTCGTCGTCTGCATCTTCGCCCCTCGCCCCTTGTGACGAGTTCGGCGCACTTGTATCTCTCGAATATTTCCACGCGGGTGCTTCAGTGTGCGCGGAAGCTCGCGCCGCGGCGAGCAATCCGGCAAACGGCGAATCGGCGCCGGACACGGCGGTGGACTGAGAAGCGCCGATCCTTGATGCCGTATTTGTACACTCGAGTTGAATTGGGCTCGGCATCGCTGCATGTGTTCTCTTGCAGACGCAGTGCCAAAGTCGGAGCATCGGACGAGTAATCCTGTTAGACCAGCAACTCTCTCGCGCTCAAGTCATTCAGAGTTGCGCCGACGTAAAGCTCACGGAGTCGGGGGGAAGGGAAGGTGCGCTTCGGGCAACATTTGCCTACTTTGCTAGGCAAGCTTGTCCATAGTGCGGCGGATGAGGAACAGATCGTCCGAAGCATTCTGATCGTGGCGTAGCACTTCGCGATCGAAGACTTGTTTCTGCGTGTCGCGCAGGCTGTCCAGCACCTCGCGTTGTTGCCGCGCTGCCGCATAGCGACCCTGCTGATCGAAGCGTTTGCGTTCAACTTCTTCCAATTCCTTAGTCAGGCGGACGTGCCTCAACGATGAGTTGATGTGGCACTCGGCCGCGAACTGCATTTCCGATCCGCGCAGCCCGTGTACCTCAAGGGTTTCGGCGTCATGCCGCAGTTGCAGCAAGCGCGAGCACTCGATGGTCGCAAGCTGCTCGCGCAAGATCGACGCCTCGCGGGTGAACTGCTCGAGCAAAGCGCGTTCATGTTCTTCCAGGTTTTCTCTGTATCTCAGCAGCGATTGTAGGGGGAAACGGAACCGCATCGCACAGTCCTTAGCTTGGCAGCGCGAGTAGACGTTCGACGTTGCGCGCGAGTGCCGGCGTTTCATCGGGACTCTGCCGCAAGAACTCGTTGAGCACTGGCGAAAATTCAATCGCTTTATCAAGCTCGCGGTCGCTTCCGCGTTGATACGCGCCTACGCGGATCAAATCTTCTGAGCGCGAATAGAGCGCAAGCAAGCTGCGCAGAGCCCCGGTTTTCGTCAGATGTTCTCGGGATGCAACGGCCGGCATCAAGCGGCTCAGACTATCCAGGATTGAGATAGGAGGATAGTGGTTCTGTGCAGCCAATCGGCGGTCCAGAACGATGTGTCCATCGAGCAGGGAGCGAACGGTGTCCACCAGCGGGTCCTGCTGATCGTCACCTTCCATCAAGACGGTGTAGAACGCGGTTATGCTGCCGCGCTGGAAGCGTCCCGCGCGCTCAACAACACGGGCTAGCAGGCTGAAGACAGAGGGTGTGTACCCCTTCGCCGTTGGCGGTTCACCGGCCGCGAGACCGATTTCTCGCTGCGCCATTGCGAAGCGCGTCAAGGAATCGACGACGAGCAACACATTCCTTCCCGTGCCTGAGAAGTACTCGGCGATGGTGGTTGCAGTAAGTGCCGCGCGAATTCTTAGCAGGGGCGATTGGTCGGACGTTGACACTACCACGACTGACCGGCGGCGCCCCTCGTCCCCGATCGTCTCCAGGAACTCACCGACTTCTCGGCCACGTTCTCCCACCAGTGCGAGAACGGTGAGGTCGGCATCGGTGCCACGCGTCATCATGCCAATCAGCGTGCTCTTGCCTACGCCGCTGCCGCCGAAAATGCCTACGCGCTGACCTCGGCCACAGGTGAGGAAGGAATCGACTGCGCGTATACCGCATCCCAGGGGCTCCCGTATAGGAAGGCGCTCCAGTGGCGACGGTGCCGAAGTTTCCAGCTCTCGCCGTGCAGTCGCGCTAACTGCGCCGCCTCCGTCGATCGGAATTCCTGCGCCATCGATAACGCGCCCGAGCAGGCCATCTCCGACGGGCACTGTGGCGCGTTGTCCACGCGTGGTAATAACGTTGCCGAAGCGGATGCCGCTAGGTTTATCGAGCGCCATGGACAGTACGATCGGTCCGCGGAATCCCACGACTTCGCCGGGGAAATGTGTTCCGGAGTCGTTGACGATGTCGCAGCACTCGCCCACAGAACAGAATGGACCTTCAGACTCGATCAGGTTTCCAATCGCCTGGACGACCTTGCCGCTCCAATGTGTTAGTGAGAGAGACTCCAGTCGGTTGAAGTACGGATCGAGTGTGCCGCTCACTGCAGTACCTGCGCCGCTGCCGGTTGTTGCTGCGCCAGCACATCGAAGATGCCGCGCTCGATTTCCTGTAGCCGACCCTCAATGCTCAACTCAGAAAAACCCATTTGCGTTTGCAGGACGCAGTGATCTCTGCTGACCGCGCCATCCTCCAAAACTTCGGGCGCAACTCGAGCGTCCGGGCGGCGTGTGAAAAACTCCCGCCATTCCGCAGCTTGCGACGGGTGCACACGCAACAGCACCCGTGTGCCGCTCTCGAACCGCTGCAACGCAGCCTGCACAACGCCGGCGAGTAGTATTGGATCCACCTGCGCTTCGCGGTCCAGTACTTTGCGAACCATCGCAAGCGCGAACTGTACGACTTCTCCTTCTACCTTGTCGTAATAGACAGCGCGTTCCTCTGCGAACTCTTGCACGGCGTCTGTTATGGCTTGCCGCTCCGCCGCAAGACTTTCCTGAAAGGCCGTTCGAGCTCGCAATTCTCCCTCACGGATGCCTTCCTCGCGAGCGAGCCGTTCCTTCTCCGCAGCTTGCTCGGTCGCCGTCGGGTCGTCCGGAGTTACGGCGATACTTGGGGGCGTCCACTGGCCGTTCGGAGCTTCCGACAGTGTTCTGTTGCCGGCGCGGGGATAATCGAAAGATTCGATTACTCCGGCCGCGGCTGCCTGCCACGCTGATTCAGACAACGTACTCATCCTCTCCTTCGGTTTTCAGCACGAGTTTGCCCTCTGATTCGAGTTTGCGCGCAACAGCGACTGCTTCCTGTTGCGACTTCGTAACATCTCGCGAGCGCACAGGCCCAAGCGCTTCCATGTCTTCCTTCAACATCTCCACCGCACGCGATGACATGGACTTGAAGATGTGATTACGTAACTGCTCTGGCGCTCCCTTCAGCCCCATTGCGAGAGTCTTCTTGTCGAGTTGCGCCAGTATTTCGCGAATGCCGCTTTCCGGGACGCCGAGCAGATCGTCAAACGTGAACATCAGGTTGCGAATGCTCATTGCAATCTTTGGCTCGTCTCGCTCGATCATCTCCAGGATCATCTTTCCGGACGATGGGTCCAATCGGTTCAGGACGTCGGCAACGCCCTTGAAGCCTGCGTAAGTGCGGCGGCTCTGCTCGCCCAAACTCTGAAGCCGCTTGTGCAGGACCACCGAAACTTTCTGCGCCATCTCCGGCGAGAACTGTCGCAACTGCGCAAGTCGTTTCACCGACTCGGCGCGTATCTGCTCCGGCAGTTTCATCAGCAGGGAAGAGGCCTGCTTCGCATCAAGGTGCGCCAGGATCAGAGCAATCGTCTGCGGATGTTCGCTCTCCAGGAACTTCGCCAACTGCTGCGGGTCGGCCTTCTGAAGCGAATCGAGTTTACTGGCACTGAGTTCCTGCGCACGCGCAACCTGCTCGAGGAGTGACCGTGCGCCCTCCTCCCCGAAGGCCTTTACCAGGATCTTTGCCGCATATTCGCTGCCGCCCTGCGTGAGATACTCCTGCGTCAGCGTCAGCCTGTAATACTCTTCCAATACCTGCTCCGCCATCTCCGGCGAGACGTATTCCAGCTCAGCCACTTCCTGCGTTATGCGCTGCAACTCCCGCTCGGAAAGATTGCGATAAATATTGGACGCTACCTCTTCACCCAGCAACACAACCAGGATCGCCGCCTTACGAGCTCCCTTCAGACTCGCGGCCGGCGCGGTCACTCGAGACCTCCTTCACGTATCCAAGTTTGCACAAGCCGGCTGGTCGCAGCTGGTTCGGCCTTCACCCTTTCCGTGAGTTGACGCTTTAATGCCGCAACACGCTTCACCTCCGCGGGCGCGGAGGTGTCCAGCAGTTCGCCGTCCGTTTCCGCGCTGATCACGTTCGTAGCTTGACCCGTCTTCGCGGCGATTTTCGCGGCAGCCATGCGCGCGGGTAGTTCCCGGAACGATGTCATCAACTGTTTCTTCAACGGCCTCAGCATGAGCAGGTACATCATCAGGAACAGCGATGCCAATGAGGCGTAACGCAAGGCGGGCGACCAGTTGTTCAATATTGTTCTGACCTTCTGATGAGCTGATGGTGCAGGCGGTACTTCCAGCGGCATCGATTGGAACGATAGGTTTTGCACCGAGACAACATCGCCACGCGACTCGTCGAATCCGATTGCCGCCTTCGCCAAGTCCTCGATCTGCTTCATCTCATCGTTGGTGCGTTTGCGACGATTCTCGGAGCGCTTGCCGTTCTCATCTTTCAGTTCGACGATGTCGTCCACCAGTAGCGCCGTCGCGATCCGCTTCAGTCGTCCGGCCGGCAACATGGTGTGCTTCGTAATCCTGTTTACGGCATATGTGCCACTCTCGCTCTTGGAGGATTGACTTCCTTCATCGTTGCCGACCTTTGCGGCAGTGCCGGTCGCGCTCGGAACATTGCTAGCCGTGCCCGCGACTCCGCTCGTAGTGCCGGTGCCAGACCTCTCTTCGCTACGCTGCATTGTCAGCGCCACTGCGCTGCTCGGGTCATAACTCTCCTGGCTTTCTTCACTCGTGCTCAGGTCGTATTCCAGTTTCACGCTTGCCCGCACACGCTGCGCACCCACCACAGGTTCCAGCGTTTTCACCAACCGCGCTGCCAATTGCTCGTCCAGTTGCATCCCTGCCGATACACCTGCCAACGCCTCCGCGTTCAGAGGCCGATTCGTGTCGGCATCCACGACGGTCACGTTTTCGGCTTTCAGCTTGTCAACGCTGCTTGCGACCAGGCGCGCAATGCCCAGCTGCGACGTCTCTGGCAGCCGTCCACTCCGCAACTTCAGGATGACGGCCGCTTTGGCCTCTCTTTCGCGCTCGGTAAAAACGGAACTGGCTGGCATGACCAGATGGACGCGCACGGCCTCGACATCACTCATCGTCTGTATCGTGCGCTCCAGTTCGCCTTCTAATGCACGCTGATAGTTGACCTTCTCGCTGAAGTCGCTGCCCCCCCAGTTCGGCTTGTCAAAAAGCTCGAAGCCGAGCCGTCCGCTGTGCGGCATCCCCTGTTGCGCCAGTTCCAGTCGACTCGCATCCAGTTGGTCCGCTGGAACGCTCACAGAAGTTCCGTCCGGCGACATCTCGAATCGCACGTTCTTTTCGCCGAGCCGTGCGCCCAGAGCCTGCGCTTCGGCAGGGTTCATGCCCGAATACAGAGGCTTCATCTCCGGCTTGCCGATTAGTCGTACGAAGACGAACAGCGTCAGGCCGACAAGGACCGCGCCACCGCCCAAAAGCATTCGCTGACGCATGGAAAGGCTCTTTCCGAACTCGCCCAACTGCGCCAGCGCCGATCCCATGGATTTGTTACCGGTGTCCACTTAGTTGTCGTCCCTACTCAGAACTGCATCCGCGAAACTTCCTGGTATGCATTTACGATCTTGTTGCGCACCTGCATCATCAACTGGAACGAGAGGTCAGCCTGTTCCACGGCAATCATGGCGCTGTGAACGTCCTGCCCACTTCCATCGAGTAGCGCTGTCACTTTGTCCTGCGCCGAAGATTGCAACCTTTCGATGTCCTGCATCGCTCCCTCGAGCGTGCTCATAAACCCGGACGCCTTGCCTGCCGTGTTCGTCCGGTCTGCTGTTGGTGCCTGTATCTCGGTCGGAACGCGCACTGCGGATATCGTGTTCATCACCACGGTCATGCCTTTCTTTAGCGAAGGATTTCGATCGATTGCTGAATCATCTGCTTGGAGGCGTTTACCGCCGCCGCGTTCATCTGGTAGGAGCGCACCGCCGACATCAAGTCCACCATCTCCGCGACGGGGTTGATGTTGGGATACGCAACGTAGCCCTTTTCGTTCGCGTCCGGATGCGACGGATCGAAGCGCTCGCCGGGCATCGATGGATCGGCAACCACGTCGCGGATCTCCACGCCACGCGCGCTTGAAAGTTCGCGAGTCGACATTGCCAGCCTCGGCCCGAACTGCGGTTTGCCCTGAGCGGCGAAGATCACCTGGCGACGCCGGTACGGTCCGCCCTCTGGCGTGCGAGTGGTCTCCGCGTTTGCCAGGTTTGCGGCGACCACTTCCGCTCTCTGCCGCTCTGCCTGCAAGCCTGAGGCGCTGATTCCGAGAACTCCGAACAGGTTCATTGCTTATCTCCCCTCATTGATCGCCGAAGCCACGCGACGAAATTCGCTGCGCAGCAAGGCCACGCCGGCGCGGAACTGTAGTTGGTTGTGCGCCATCATGAGGCCCTCGCGATCCAGGCTAACGTTGTTCCCGTCCGGACGCTCGATCAGGCCCGCTACCGGCTTGGCAAACGACGAAACCTCTTCTTCGGACGCCATTGCGCGATGCAATTCGTTGCGAAAATCAATGTCCAGCGTGCGATAGCCCGGCGTGTTGACGTTCGCCATGTTGCCTGCGATGAGCGTCTGCCGGTACGCCGTCACGTCCAGGAATTTTGATAGCACCTGCATCATTGGTGTGCTCGTCATTGATGCGTCGTTCATGCGAACCTCCTCGGTGGCAGCCCGTAGTCACGTATCTTGTTGCGCACGGTTCGCAGGCTGACGCCTAGCATTTCGGCGGCTCGCGTGCGATTTCCCTCGGTGGCCGCCAGCGTCACTTCCAGAAGCTTGCGTTCCAGATCGCGCAGCGAAACTCCTGGTTCCAGCGCGGCGACCCTCTTCTCGGCCTGGCGGCCAAACTCAAGGAACTCGCTTCCGATCTCGTTTCCTGAACACAATGCGGTTACGCGCCGAATGAAATTTGCCAACTCGCGAACGTTCCCCGTCCACGGATGTTCCTGCAAGCCGCGCACGAAATCATGCGACAGCTGCATATGTTTTTCGCCGGCGTACTTGCGCGCGAAAAACTCAGCCAATTCGCCAATGTCCTCGCGACGTTCGCGCAGCGGTGGCAGGGACAGGGGAATCACGTTCAGGCGGTAGTAGAGATCTGCGCGGAACTCGCCGTTGCGCACCAGTTCATCCAGCGAGCGATTCGTCGTAGCGATGACTCGTATGTCAACCTTGACGGGGCGCGTGTCCCCCAGCCTTTCAACCTCTCGTTCCTGCAATACGCGAAGCAACTTTGGCTGCAGACTGAGTGGCATTTCACCCACCTCATCCAGCAGCAGCGTCCCACCGTTCGCCAATTCGAATTTTCCCGGCTTCGTTGCGAGTGCGCCGGTAAACGCGCCTCGCACGTGACCGAAGAGTTCGCTTTCCAGCAACGGTTCGGGCAAGGCCGCACAGTTCACAGCCACAAATGGTTGTCCGCGTCGTGGGCTTGCTTCGTGGATCAATCGGGCGAGTAGTTCCTTTCCGGTGCCACTCTCAGCTTCAATCAGTACGTCTGCGTCGGTCGAGGCCGCCTGCCGCGCCCGCTCCAGAGCACGAAGCAAGGCCGGAGAATGGCCGATGATGCAAGGAAATTCCGATTGCGCGGAGCTCGGTTGAATTACTTGCGGTTGCGCTCCGGCGCGTGCCATGACACGCTCCACCGCTGCCTGCAATTGCTCGAAGGAGATCGGTTTCACCAGGTAGTCGCAAGCGCCGTCGCGCATTGCGGCAACAGCGCCTGGAACATTTCCGAACGCGGTAAGCACGATGACTGCTGTCGAAGGTGAATTGTTTCGCACGTGCCGCATCACTTCCAGACCGCTGCCATCCGACATGCGCACGTCGGTGACGACCAGGCCGAACGAAGCGCGATCGAGTTGCGCTCGCGCTTCGGCAACGCCGCTCGCAGTCTCTGCCCGCCAACCATGCCGGCGGAAACTAGCTTGCAGGGCCGTCCTCATCGGTGCTTCGTCATCCACCACCAGAACCTGTCGATTCGCGTCGGTCGTCATGCTTGGCCCTTGCCCTGTAACGGAAAGGTGAGAACGAAGGTCGTGCCCTTGCCGGGCTCGCTCTCCACTTTGATGGTTCCACCGTGCCGCTGCATGATCCGATTGCAGACGGCGAGCCCAAGCCCCGCGCTGCCCGGCCTTGTCGTGAAGCCAGGTTCGAAGATGTTCGCGGCAGTCTCGGGCGTCATGCCGCAGCCAGTGTCGCGCACCTCGACTCTTGCGAAATTTCCGCGAGCGGAGTTCGTGGTAGATGTCACGATCGTCAATCGCCCGCCAACTCCCGCGTAACGGAAAGCATTCAGCGACAGGTTGAGTAGCACTTGTTGTAGTTGGTGTGGATCGGCAATCACGTGCGCACCGTCCAGTCCTCCGGTAAATACGATTTCGACGCCCGACTGCGAAGCAACCGGACGGAGGAACTCGGCGGTCATCCTCAACAGATTGTCCAAATGCGTTGGGACGCACTGTGCAGATGGTCCGTTATGAAAGTGGAGGACGTTATTGACGGTTGCGCTTAGTGTGCGTAGGCCGCCTTGCATTTGAAGAACCCACGAGTGACTCTCTTTACCCAACTCAGGCGCGGTCTCAAGCAGGGAAGTGAACAGTTCGAGGCTTGCCAGTGGGTTCCGGATTTCGTGCGCCAGAACGGCTGACATCTCAGCTAGGGCTTCCAACTTGCGCTTCTGTTCGCGCTCGCGTTCCAGATCGCCCTGGGCGCTCTTCAGTTCATGACGCAAGCGGGCCAACTCAGATTGAAGTTGTCCGTAGGATCTTTCCAGCGACCCCGCCGTTTCGCTAAACCATGCGAATGCCGACGCGAGTCTGCTTTCGTCACCGTGCGAGTCTGCGCTGCGCGCCATCGGAACACGGAGCACGGCTGATGCTGTATCCACAGTCGCATTGCTATTGGGCAACATATGCCTATCACCCTGCAAACCTGGTGCCAGCGGAAGATGCCGAACGTTAGAAAGCTCTTACAGGTCAGTTCACGCGTCTTGAGCGGTCGCGCGCTCCCATGCCACGAATCGTAATGTGCTCAGTTGTGATCTCTTCCGCATCTCCGGCGAGAATGCTGGCGCGCTCCATGACATGCTTGAGTTCGCGGACATTGCCGGGCCACGCATGACGCGTCAGCATCTGCCGTGCGTCTTCGCTGAGAGTGGCGCGCGTGGTGGCGAACTTGCGCAGGAAGTGCTCGGCAATTGTGAGTACATCATTGCCTCGTTCGCGTAGTGGCGGAATTTCGATGGGGAAAACAGCCAGACGATAATAGAGGTCTTCGCGGAATTGCTTTTCTGCAACTCGCTGCTCGACCTGCACATTTGTCGCCGCTACTACTCGCACGGCGACGCGAAACACGTCGGAGCTGCCAAGCCTTTGCACCTCGCCTTCTTCCAGAAATCGCAAGAGCTTAGCCTGCAAGCCCAGCGGCAGTTCTCCTATCTCGTCCAGAAACAGCGTGCCACCTTGTGCGGCATGGATGCGTCCAACGCGAGACTGCACGGCACCTGTGAACGCGCCACGCGTGTAGCCGAAGAGTTCGGCTTCCAGCAGCGCCTCGGGAATGGCCGCACAATTCACCGTAACGATGGGCCGCTGCGCGCGGCCGCTCAGTTCATGGATGCCCTGGGCAACAAGTTCCTTGCCAGTACCGGTTTCACCCGTAAGCAGCACCGTCGTGTTTCTTTCCGCAACCAGGCGCACGAGGCGAGACAGATGCTGCATAGCTTCGGAAGTGCCAACCATGCCGGTGAGTGGCTCCACCATTTTTGCAATACGCTCAGCGCTGCGCGACGAAGCACACGTGTGTACGTGTCCATCCGCCGATTGCAATGCCGAGAAGATCTCGTACATGCGGGGGGAGTCACCGGCGTTGGGAGGAAGCAAGAAACGGCCAGTGTCTGGGTCGAGCAATACCACTTCCGTCCACGGATACTTCGCCTCGATCACGTCGACAACATCTGTTGCATTCAGATCTGCGAGGTGATGATCCAGCAAGAGAAGCCGGCAGCGGGTTGTTTCCAGCTTGCCAAGCGCATCGGCGCCACCTAACGCTTCCTGCGCCGGCAATCGGCGAGTCTTGAGCGTCTCGATGATACGTCGCCGAAGAAACTCATTTGAACTCGCGACAAGGATGCCGTGCGTTTGTGTGCCGCAGGAAACTAGTGCTGTGCTCATGATGAGTAATTTCTAACCGAGCAACGTTAGGAAGCGATTAGAAGAACATTAAATGACCCTTATTTACTAAAGCCGGGCTGACATCGCGCCGATACGCTTTCGTCGCAGTTCTCCAGGCGAGGTAGTCGCAACGTGAGCATCGTGCTCCCGCCCTGTCGCTGGGATTCAAGGCTGCCTCCAATGGCACTCACCATGCGTGCAGCGAGTTGGAAGCAGCGATCGCCGGCGACCGCTGCGATACTTCGCCGTTCGTCGCCATCCGCGAGAATTCGGAGAACGATGCAGCCCTGCTCATCACGGCTGCTCACCAGGGGCGATGATCCGCGTCGGCAATCGTGCAGGACGGAGTCCAGCAGGCAGAAGAAGGCACGGCGCATTCGTTCGAGATCGCCGCGGAACCATAGTTCTCCGGCCAGGTCAGCTCGCACTCGCACATGCTGCGATTCGGCAATTGGCTCGAAGTCCTGCAATAGCTCGGTCATCACCGCGTTGAGGTTTATCGCAACAGTTGTGCCCGGATCTTCAGCCTCAACCAGTTGCCGTACGAAGACAGCCGACTGCATTACCTCCTCAGTTAGATCGAGTGCAATCTGTAACGCGTCGCGATATTCGGCGGAACTCATGCGCTTCCGCAATGCAAGCTCGAGTGAGCAGTGCAATGAGGTCAGCGGCTGGCTCAAGGTGTGAAAAATGTCGGAGACAAGGCGCTGTCGGTCCGCGATCTGATCAGGGTCGCGCGGTTGTTCGGCGTTCATGCCATTGGCTCCTGCTGGCCGCGCATCTCATAGCCCACACCTCGAACCGTGTGAATCACCTTCGGTGTATAGCCCTCATCAACCTTCTTTCGAAGGTAATTGATGTATACATCGACCACATTCGTCGCCGTGTCGAAGGATATGTTCCAGACGTGCTCCACGATCATTGAGCGCGTGATGCGACGGCCAGTGTTGCGCATCAGATACTCCAGCAGCGCAAACTCTTTCGATGTAAGTTCGATCCGTTTTCCGCCGCGCTCCACCCGACGCTCGATTCGATCCAACGTAAGGTCCTCAACCTTCAGTACCGAGCCGGTGGCTGCACGTCCGCGGCGCAGAAGCGCACGAACTCTTGCCGAAAGTTCTGTGAAAGAAAACGGCTTGTTCAGGCAATCGTCGGCGCCATGATCGAGCGACTGCACCCGATCCTCCACGCGGCTGCGCGCGGTCAAAACCAATACGGGGAGGTTAGGCTTAGCCGGACGCAAAAGGTTCAGTACCGCTAACCCGTCCAGCTTGGGGAGATTCAGGTCCAGCACCACGAGGTCGTATTCGTATTCCAGGGCCATGTCGCGCGCCTGCTCGCCATCACACGCAACATCAACGGCGTAACATTCGGCCTCGAGGCCCTTGCGCACGAAACTCGCCAGTGGTGCATCGTCTTCTACAACCAGGATTCTCATCGACTCGCCTGCCTTTAAAGTTTGCCGTCTCGGTTCCACTCAAGTGTTGTCGCGTCTTTGACGATCATTCTGTATAGGCCTTGTCGCACGTGCCGCGGAGTCTTCGATGCTGACGTATACCCGTCCCAAGGTGTTGGTGATCAATGACGAGCCTGATATTCGCCGCCTCATCATCGATATCCAGGAAGACTCTGCGCTCTCCAATGATGAAATGGAGTCGCTCGGATCTGCCATGCAGCGTCGATCGCTCGAACTGCAAGCTGCGATGCGCAAGGTCGATAGCAGCTACAGCAGCACGCTTGTGGCCCTGGTCGCTGCGCTCGACGCGCGCGAGCATGAAACCGCCGCGCACTCTTTCCGTGTTCGCGCCTACACGTCGCATATGGCACGGCTCGCCGGCTATCCCGCCGCCCTGCTTCCACAACTCGAGCAGGCTGCCCTGTTGCACGACATTGGGAAATTCGCCGTTCCTGACGCCATTCTTCTCAAGCCGGACAAGCTCACGACCGAAGAGTTCGCTCTGCTGAAAGAGCATTCCGTTGTTGGCGAACAGATCGTTTCCCGTATCGATCACTTTCGCGACAGCGCCGCCATCATCCGGCATCATCATGAGCGGTATGACGGTTCCGGATATCCCGATCGTCTGGTATGCGATCAGATTCCTCTCGGTTCTCGCATCTTTGCCTTCGCTGACACGCTTGACGCCATGACTTCCGACCGCTGCTATCGCAAAGCACTTACATTTGCAGAAGCGAGAAGCGAAATTTGCGAGTGCGCCGGCACGCAATTCGATCCGCGGTTGACTCAGCTCTTCCTCCGCATACCGGACTCCACGTTGATGGACCTGCGCGTCTCTGCCGAGCGCGAGTGCCCGCCTCGCACAGTGCAATAGTTCAGCACACAATTTGAGTTCGTGTACGTCGCCGTCCTTCGGTTGCCTATACGAATTCTTGGGCGCGACATGGGTTCTCTGTGTTCGGCAAGCATGACGCAGGACTTCAGTAGTTTCCATAGCCGCGGGTGCGTAATCGATATTCACATTCCCGATTCGCGCAGCGTCCCATTTTGGTGCGGAGGTGGTGTGTTGAGTACCCGGTACTAGGGCCCGTCCCGCTACGAACTAAACACGCTACCTAATTGTCGTTCCCGATTGGCACTTCTATCCTGAATAGCCAAGCTTCAAGTGGCGGAAGCCTTGCCCGAGGCTTTCCAAATATCTCAGGTCGTTCGTTGCAGGGATTGTGTGCTGAAGTTTTCCGCTAAAAACCATCTGTTCTGCAAGCGTCTCGCAGTTCTCTCGCGCCCATGCTGGCCACACCTGTGCGCGATTGCCGCACTAAGTTTGCTCTCTACGCCATTGTCGCTGCTTGCGCCGTTGCCGCTCAAGATAGCCGTCGACGGAGTCCTTGGTCACGATGCTTTACCGTCCTGGCTTTCGACGATATTGCCCGTTTCCGCCGCCCGCCACCCCGGGACCGTCGTTGTCGCCGCAGGACTGCTCCTAGGGATTGCTGTGCTCGTCAGTTTGCAATCGCTCGCAGCCTGGCTGCTGCAGACCTACACGGGCGAGAAGCTCGTGCTCGATTTCCGCAGTCAACTGCTCTGGCATGCCCAGCGGTTGAGCCTCGGATTCCATGATCGCCGCGGCTACATCGACACCGCATATCGGATCCAGCACGATGCACCCGCCGTGCAGAACATCCTGGTGCAGGGAATCCTTCCGATGGTGACAGCCGTCTTCAGCTTCCTTGCGATGCTCTACGTCACCACTCGCATCAACTGGCAACTGGCCGCAATCGCTCTACTACTTTCGCCGCTGCTCTACCTGCTTGCACGCAACTCCAGCCGAAAGGTCCGTACGGGCTACGACGGCCTTAAAGAACTCGACAGCTCGGCGATGCTGGTTCTGCATGAAGCGCTGTCCTCCGTGCGCGCAGTGAAAGCCTTCGGCCAGGAGCAGTTTGAGGACAACCTGTTTCGCCGCAAGTCGCGCTTGCGAATGTCCGAGCAGGTTCACCTTGCCTCCATTCAGGCGAGCTTCCACGTTTTCATTGGGCTCACAATCGCCCTCGGCACTGCCGCCGCACTCCTGGTTGGAGTGAAGCAGGTGCAGGCCGGACGCATCAGCGTCGGCGAACTCTTTATGGTAATGGCGTACATGGCGCAGCTCTATGAGCCGCTACGTACCATCAGCGCGAAAATCCCGGAATTACAGGGGGCCATCGCAAGTGTGCAGCGCGCCTTCTCGTTGCTTGACGAAGTGCCGGAGCTTGGCGAGAACACGTCCGTAACCACCACTCGGCCCATCCGCGGCGATGTCTCGTTCGAAAACGTTTCGTTCCAGTACGGCGAGAACCGTCGCGTCTTGCACGATATCTCGTTCTATATTCCGGCAGGTTGTCGCGTCGGCATCGTTGGGCCAAGCGGCTCTGGGAAGAGCACCCTCATCAATCTGCTGACGCGTTTCTATGATCCCGCCTGTGGTCGTATACGCCTGGACGGAATTGATTTGCGCAACTTCCGCATCGCCGACCTGCGCAATCAGTTTTCGATTGTTATGCAGGAGCCGATGCTGTTCTCGACCAGCATTGCCGGCAATATCGCCTACGCGCGTCCAGACGCCAGCCGCGCCCAGATAGTAGACGCTGCTAAATCGGCGAACGCTGACAAGTTTATATCCCGCCTGCCCCAGGGTTACGACACGCAGATTGGAGACAACGGGCTGCGTCTCTCGGGGGGCGAACGTCAGCGAATAGCTATCGCGCGCGCTTTCCTGAAAAACGCCCCGTTGCTCATACTCGATGAGCCTACCTCGGCCATTGATATCAAGACGGAAGCCGCGATCATGGACGCTATCGATAATCTTGTTGTCGGGCGCACGACGTTCATGATCGCCCACCGCCTCAGCACCGTGCGTCGATGCGACATGATTCTCATATTGAAGGAAGGCCGCCTGATCCTGCAGACGAGCGACTTCAATCAGGTCGTAGAACAAATGGGTAGCAAGCCTCCGAGCAATGATCCACTGCTCAGTGGCTTTCCTTCCGGCTCGAAACTGGTCCAGTAATTCGATACGGACCAAGCGCGACAGGGAGGGCAGAGCTGGGCCGAGGGCAGTGCTCAGGCTTTCGAGTGCTCTGTTTCAGCGTGCAGCAGCTTTTCGAATCGCGGGTTGCCGCGCAGGGCCTCGACTCGCGGGTCAACATTTAGGAACAGGACCAGTTGTGTGCGCTCGTCCCAGGCCCTCTCGATCCAGCGCATGGCCTCCTCCGTCTCTCCCAACGCGAGTTCAGTTAACCCGATGTGATAGCTAGGAACCGCTGATTGGTGAATGTCACAAATCTCCATCACGAGCCGGCGAGCGTGCTCACGGTCGCCGCTGACTGCCCGAGCATGAGCGAGTTCACCGAGCAGCATTGGTGCGCCAGCGGCCGCATCCACCGCCTCTTCAGCTTCCTTGACTGCCTTGGAGAAATCACCGGATGCCAGGTACGCCAGAGCCATGCAGGTCCGGGCTGGGGGGAAGTGCGGATCTAATTCAAGCGTGTGCTGGCTTTGGACGACGGCGTCATCATAGCGACGCGCATAGAAATACATCTGTGCCAGCAGTGCGTTGATCAGCAGCGACAGCGGGTCCAGTTCATGAGCCTGCACCATTACGGCGATGGCTGCCTCCAGCCTGCTTTGCGCCAGAAGCAGGTATGCCTGCGCGGCGTGCCCATATCCATAATTGGGGTCCAGTGCGAGCGCCCTTGCGAACGCAGCTTCGGCAGCACGAAAATCGCGATCCAGCGCCAATTCTGAAAGCCCAAGTGCGACATATGCTTCAGCCAGATTCGGTTCGAGTTGCAACGCTCGTTTGCTTGCCGCCTCCGCCCTTTTGAAAGCATCGCGCGGCACCATGACGTTCAGTACCCCGAGTGAATTGTAAGCGTCGGCCAAACCTGCGTACGCAAGAGAGCACTCGGAGTCTTGCGCGATTGCGGCTTCGAAGTGCTCTATGCTCTTCGCGATGTCGCGCGGCGTTCGCTTATTCCAGAAGTAGCGCCCTCGCAGGTAACTTTCGTATACCGCAAATGTTGGTTTGGATGGGCGGGCTTCGTTCGCAGCCGGCGACAGCAGCCTGTTCTTTAGCGACCGTGCTACATGATTTGCAATCTCCTCCGGGCTTGAACACACCTGTTCCGGTCCACGTTCGTACGTTTCCGCCCAGGCGCAACTCCTGTCGCCGGACTGCAAAAGCATGGTTGTGATCCGAACCTGATTGCCAACAGCGGCCTTGCAAATATTCCCGACCAGCACGTACTCAACTCGCAACTCACGCCGAATCTGCTCGATTGATTTTTGTATGCCCCAATAGCCTGGCACAGACTCCGAAGCGATCACCTGCACTAGCGGGTGCAACCGTCCAAGTTGGGCCGTCAGCTCAGTCATAAGGCGACTTATGACTGAGTCTTCCAGTTCGCTAGTGTTTGCGAGCGGCAGCACGGCGATGCGAATCTCGCCGCCTCTGCCAGACGTACTCGGCCCCCCGCTGGACCAGCGCAACACTTCGAATGGGTGGATGAAGCGATAACCGCGGCTACCCAGCGTCTCTATGAAATGTGGAGCGTTTGCGTCGTCATGCAGCGCGAAGCGCACTTTGCGAATCGCTGCGTTCAGTCCCTGGTCGACTTGTACGTGGGTGTTCGGCCACAGCCGCTTTGATATTTCTTCGCGGGTGACAACACTTCCCTGGCCTTGAAGCAACGTTGCGAGCAGGAGAAAAGGTTTCTCCTGCATAGGAATCTTCGCAGCGTTCTCGTACAGTTCTCCTGTCGAGAGGTCCGCCTCGAAGGAGCCAAAACGGAATCGGACTGGGTTCGGTCGATCCATGGGCCGGAGCAGCCAAGCCTACAGTGCTCCAAATCAGACAATACCAACTAGCTTTCTTTTGTTCCGATTTCGTAACAGCCAACTACGTCTCAGATGGAGACACATAGAATTCATTCGGAGTTCATTGGAGAGCGGTTGCACTCGATTACGTACTCGCGGCAATATGCTTACTCGCCACCTTCGGGTGGGACCCAGCAGCCGTCGTACTTGGGGGAGGACGGGGGTTGTTGGTGGTCTCCGGATCGGGGCTGTTCTTCTGGAACAGCCCCGTTTCCTGGACCGGACCACATCGTTCTTCCGCACAATCCGACAACGGTAGGGAAGCAATAACGCCCGCGGTCCACGCGTGCTGGAGGTCGCGAACCGCACAGGCCGGTTCGTCGAAGCATCTTCTTCTATCGCGAGTACAGGTCGATCACTCGTTCAATCGCCCTCTGGCAAACGCGGCAGAAATGCTCGGTACGCGTGAACATGATGCAGTTCGTCTGCGGCCGGTAGTAGCCCTTGGGCTCGTAATTCGCGCCCTCGAACGCGCCAACTTTTTGCGCGTACTTCTCTGCGCCAAGCATTCTCTCCTCGTCCTCGCGCTCCTTGTGGAAGAGCGCGTCCATCTCGCTCTCCGGGCGATTGTCCTTTCGGATCTGCCGTCGCGTGTTCTGCACTTGATGCGAATACGTTTCGAATGCTTCCTTGTTCCACGGGGTAGGCAACGGCGTGCCTGGTTCTACAAGATCCTTCCACTTCAGCAACGCTGGATTCAGCAGCGCCGTCACATTCGGCTCCCAAGGCTCAATCAGTTTCTCGGGAGACCTCATCGCCACGTCGGAGGTGTAGTACTCGTCCGCCAGCGCGGCGAAGTGGTGTCCGAACTCGTGCACGAACACGTACGGCGCCCATAAGCTGTCCGCCGCCACCGTCCCATACTGGCCGAAGATTCCACCTCCGCCATACGTGTTGTTGTTCACCAGGATTTCGACAAACTCATTTGGAGCGAATGAAGCCAGGTCGCGAAACGCGTGATTGTCCGTCGTCAGTACGTAGCGCTCAGAGCCAAACGCGTCATAGCTGGAGCCCGCTGGCGAACGCTTATGTACGCCCGTGGAAGGTCGAGAAATCCCGCGCTCCGCCGCCGCCGGACACAGGGCCCAAACATTGAAGTCCTTCCTGCGCTGCTTGAAGGGTTCTGTGCCGAACATGATCTCGGCCAACCTGCGCGCGTCCTTCTCGCACTTGCCCTTCTGCGATGCCGTGTAGCCGTCGCCGAGGATCAGGAAATCGACCTTATTGCGGGAGTCCCCGTTCTTCTCAATCGCAAGCAGCGGCCCCGGTGATGCCGGCTTAGAGTTGTCCACGAACATATCCTTGGGATCGACGACAGTCGTCCAGATGTTCATGAACTCATTCTGCGGGTCACGCTTTTTTAGCACGATTTCGACCGGAGCCTCAGGCATGGGGAAGCGCAGCGACTCGTTGAACGTGCGGTTCGCCGTCTTCGCCTCATCCGTCGTTTCCCACTCGCCATAGATCGACGCGAAGCCGCGCGAGTACAGCAGGCGTCCGCTTGCCTTGTCCTTCACTTCGAAGAAATACTTGCCGAGGTTGGTCTCGTCGATCGCGCGCTTCAAATCTCCCGGCCACGGCAGAGGCTCCACCACGATGCGGTCCACGCTGAACATCTCCGCCTTCGCGTTCCCGGTGTGGTAGTAGTCCAGCCGCATCGTCCGCGGCTGTACGTTGGGCGTTGCTGCGGAACCCGGCGACTGCGCGAAAGCCGCAATCGCGATCAGGAGGAAAGCAGGAAAGACGAGTACGGAAGTAAGCTTGTTTCTCATGGCTGGGAATTGTAAAACCGCGACTGCAACATTCCAACGGAATCTGACCCGTTTCGTTCCGCAGCCCTCGTCTGCTACCTTTAACAGTTCATTCGGAGACCTTATGCAGATTCCTTCGTCCAGACGCTTGCTGCTCATCAGCACTTCCACAGTTTTCGGTACGGGATATCTCGATCATGCCGAGCCGGAGATTTTTGATCACCTGTCCTCTGTGCGCCGCGTTCTCTTTGTTCCTTACGCGCTGCACGATTGCGACGCCTATGCAGCAAAGGCTCGCGAACGCTTCCAACGCATGGGCTTTGAGCTTGACTCACTGCACCAAGCGCCTGATGCGCTTAACGCCGTTCAACAGGCAGAAGCTATTTTCATTGGCGGCGGCAATACGTTTCGGCTTCTGAAGGCTCTCTACGATAAGGATCTCATCGGAGCGATACGCGCCCGCGTCGAGCACGGCATGCCGTATATGGGCGCCAGCGCCGGCTCCAACGTTGCCGGTCCGACCATCCGCACAACGAACGATATGCCGATTGTCGAGCCGCCTTCATTCGACGCCCTTAACCTCATCCCTTACCAACTTAATCCGCACTACATCGATCCCGATCCCGATTCGCGTCACATGGGCGAGACCCGCGAAGAACGGCTGCTGCAATACCTGGAGGAGAATGACACGCCCGTGATAGGCCTCCGCGAAGGCGCAATGCTCAGGGTCGCCAACGGCGAACTCTGGCTGAAGGGACTGGCCGCTGCGCGCATCTTCCGCCGCGGACAGCAGCCGGAAGAAGCTCAGCCGGTCGCAAAACTCTCGTTGTAGACACATAGCCAGCGCGAGGGAAAACGTTTCCGGCTACGGGTTCCCCCGCGCAAGCTGCAATGCCAATTGCGAGAATCTAGAACCATCGCTACAATAGGATTCAGGCGAACCCCGAAAGGGGGAAGAGATGTGCTCCCAGCGCATCTGACGCTTTTGTAGGCGCGTAGCTCAGTTGGTTAGAGCGCTACCTTGACACGGTAGAGGTCAGGAGTTCGAGTCTCCTCGTGCCTACCATTTCTT